>JACDAW010000069.1 GCA_013695245.1 Pyrinomonadaceae bacterium
GAGCCTGCGCCAAGAAGATGTTCGCGCGTTTCTTTCGATAGTCCGTTGATCTGCTCGAAGTCAACGACCATCAGGCGGGCATATTCAGATAGCGCGAACGGATCGAGCGGTTCGTCGTCGCTGCGCAGGCCCGCGAAGTCGCGCAAACCCATCGCGCGCAGTTCATACTGCCTGCCTTTATAAGTTGGCGGAAAACGAGTCTCGTCCACAACGGGAATTATACGCGCTCCGGCGGGTTGTTTCACTTCCTAAGGCGCGAGGTGAGAAGTGAATCACTTGATCTGGAATCTGATTTTTACAACTGAACACACGATGACCGCGCCGCCCATTCGGGAGCAGCGCGGTCAAAGGATTTCAGCTTCCATAACCGGACTGACTGAAGCTCGCTGACTGCCTTAGCGACGCTTGCGATTGCGCGCGTCGGAACCGGGATGGCTAAACTGCGCGTAGGCGACGCGGAACAATTCGGAAAGAGCTTTCGCCGTGTCGGCCGTCAGATTACGGTCGGCGCGCAAGTGCGCCTCAACAATATCCGGCATCGCCTCCTGCGGGAAATAAACGACCGGCGCGTTCTCGTCTCCCTCCGCATTCCGACCTCCGCCGCCCATAATGCGCTCCATCGGCACGTTGAGCCACCCGGTGAGGCGCGCGATGTTGTCGGCGTCCGGCTTGCCCGTGCCGTTTTCAATGCGCGACAAGGTGGACGCGGAAACGCCCGTTTCGTCTGCGACATCGCGGAGACTCAAACCCGTCCCCTCGCGTTTGCGGCGGATCGCCCGCCCCAATTCATTCGTATTTACAAAGCTTTTAGCATCTCGAACCATAAGAATCTCCTCAGAAAGTGTTTCAATTCCCCTAAAATTGAGGGGACACACCCTCTCTACTGCCCAAAACATAACACAAGAAATTCTCAGATGCAACACTATGTTTTATGCTTGCAACAAAACAATTCTTCTGGTACACTGTTTCACGTATGAAACAGACTGTTTAAGTGTAATGGCTATGGCAGACGAAATAGGCGGGTTTGAGGGATTCGACAAATGAGTGAGTACATCTGGGAAACGGTTGATAACTTGTTTAAGACGATGCACCGGCAGAGCCGCCGCGTTGACGAATTGGAAACGCGCATCGTTGAACTTGAGCGGCGTTTAAGCGAGCGCACGACGGCAACCGTGCAACAGGCGAAGGAACGCGCGACGAATCACGATTTTCTACCGGCTGAGCGCGCCGCGTAAATATTTGCGAAGAAGTTTTGGAGGAACAAGAACAATGGCAACAGCAATAGCAGCAACTACCACCGACAAGAAAGCGATCTTGCGTGACAAACGCGCGCAAGGCATCGCCGCGATGGGTTTAGTTACGCGAGCAGGCGACCGTTTTCAGGTGCAGACGCCCAGTTTGCGTGGTCGGCGCGCGAGTTATGAAGTGTGGCGCGACGAGACGGGAAAGATTCGCTGCTCTTGCCTTGAGTTTGAAGAGCACACGGCGGCCGACGCGGGCTACCGTTGCGAACATATTCTCGCCGTTAAGCACTCGCTCGCGGCGAAGAACACGGAAGCTGTGACGAAGCAGCAACCCGCGCAGAAGCCCGCCATTTCACTGAAAGCGGCGGCGAACAAAACGGCTGACGCAGTAGCAGCGATCACGCCGGAGGCTAACAACCAGATCGCATCCGAGAAGCCTGCCGAAAGCAGTTCGGTAAGCTTCGGACGGGAGCAGAACGAGACAGAGGAAGCGGCGACTAAGAGCGAACCGCTCGCCGACGTTTCCAACATCCGTTCGCTTGCGAACACACGACACGAAGAGGATATGAACATGAAGAAGCAACACATAAATGCGCCGGTCACCGAATCGGAGACGAAGAATTACGGTTATGACATGAGCGACAGCGACGCGGAAAACGTTATGGCTGAAGACACGGTCGGCGCGGTCGTGCCGCTCGCCTTCACGAACACCTTGCGCACGCTGCGTCAGCCGGTTGACCCGAAGCTCGTCAGGACACGCGAAGGTTGGACGGATCGTCAAGGCAACAAGCACATGGTCGAATACGTCGAGTGGCACACGGTCGCCGACATCCTCGACCGCGTTTACCCGACATGGTCGCACGCCGTGAAGAACATCGCGCAGATCGGCGACATGGTTGCCGTCACCGCCGCGATCACGATTGACAATGTGACGCGCGAAGGCGTCGGCACGGGAACTGCCGACAATGAAACAGGCATTAAGAAAGCCGAGCACGATGCTTTAAAGCGCGCCGCGATCAAATTTGGCATCGCGCGTGATTTATATCAGCGCGAGACAGAAGTCATTGAGCGCGAAGGCAGCGCGCCGCAAGCGGGAGAATTCCCGCGCGATCCGCTCGCCAAATCAATGAGCGATCTCGTCACGCCAAAGCA
Organism: Pyrinomonadaceae bacterium; assembly: GCA_013695245.1. GTDB lineage: Bacteria > Acidobacteriota > Blastocatellia > Pyrinomonadales > Pyrinomonadaceae > JACCYN01. The sequence continues at coordinate 2,397 of JACDAW010000069.1, forward strand.
ACTCGGCATGATCCGCGCGCTCGCCCGCGAAGCGAACGTTGAGGTTGAAGCCGAATGCCAGACGGCGCTTCGTTGCCGCACGGATGAATTATCAAAGCGCGCCGCATCAAGCTTTATTGACCACTTGAAGAACTTGGGTCAGGAAGCGGCGGCGGTTGCGAACGGCGGTATGCGTCGCGCGAGCTAAGATTATTTAAGGACAGTTGAAAGTGTCATAGAAGCAGAAGCGGCGACACGGAGCATGAGGTTTTCATGTCGCCCTTTTGCGGGAGGTTTTAGGAAAATGACAACTGAAGAAATGATCACGGAGGCGGCAAAGCCGCTCTTGATGGAACTTGACTATGCCGACGAAGCGGAACGAGAAGCTTCGGCGAACGTTACGGCGACAACTGACGCTCAAGTTGAAAAACCCCGCTCGAAGAAGGAAGAGATCATGTCGCTTTACAAAAGCGGCGTAACGGATGTGGCCGACATTGTGCGGCAAACGGGCGTGCGTCCTTCTTACGCAGCGCAAGTTCTGCAAACGGCGGGACTCATTAAGGGCTATTTCGATCTCTACACGACGACGGGACAGGAGCAAAACGTCTATACACGCTTTTTCCGCAACGCGCTGCAATTCAAAACTGTGGAAGCTGCGCGCGAATCCGTCGAGCGAATTGATCGCCTCTACAACTACTTTGAACGCCTCGGCGACCGCGCGGGTCAACACCAAGCGATGGTCATGGCCTTAACGGGAAAGAACCGCGCGCGTTGGAGCGGCAAGGCGGAAGAGGCGGCGATCTTTAATGAGTGGCTGATGAATCACTAAGCTGCTCACTGAAGAAGCGCGGGCGCGAAAGCTCGCGGGAACGAACAAAGGGAGGGTACAAAAAGGTGAGCCTCGCAAATTCTTGGCGGCTCACCTTTTTCTTTTTCAACCTCGCTCGGATGTGGACTAATCATACAAGGAGAAATCTAAATGAGCGCACAAGCACCCGCAACTATGCACGGAACTTTTTGCTGGAACGAACTTGCCTCAACGGATGTTGAAGCTGCCAAGCAGTTTTACGTCGAACTCTTCGGATGGCAACTGAAGAAAGGGGATGTTGAGGGGATGAACTACTCGGAGATCGTCGCAGGCGGGCGCGCCGTCGGCGGCATGTATCAGACGACGCCGGAGTGCGGCAATGCTCCTTCGCACTGGATGCCTTATGTCGCGGTTGATGACGTTGACGAAACGGTGAAGCGCGTGGAAGCGCTCGGCGGTAAAGTGTGTGTGCCGCCGACCGACATTCCGAACGTCGGGAGGTTCTCCGTTATCAACGATCCTTCGGGTGCGACCATCTCCATTATAAAGTTTAGCGGCTCACAAATCTCTTGACCGTAAAAGTTGCAACGCCTCGCAATGAACAATAACCGTCTTTGATGAAGAAGGAGAACGAATCATGCCGCGAGTAATTCATTTTGAGATTCCGATGGACGAGCCGGAGCGCGCCGCGAAGTTTTACGCCGACGTTTTCGGCTGGCAAATAAGGAAGTGGGACGGCCCGCAAGATTACTGGATGGCCAAGACTGGCGCGGACGGGCAGACGGGCATCAACGGCGCATTGATGAAGCGCGCGGACTTCCCGAATTTCGCTTCTGTAATTAACACGATTGACGTGCCATCCATTGATGATTTTATGCGGATGGTATGGGAGCACGGCGGCAAAGTTGTGATGCCGAAGACATCAATTCCCGGCGTCGGCTATTTCGCTTACTGTCAGGATACGGAGGGCAACACCTTTGGGATCATGCAAGACGATCCGAGCGTACACTAATTTCGCTTGTGCCACGAAGTAAGAGCAGAAAGGGCGAGCCGCTTAAACTCGGACTCGCCTTTTCTACTTTATCAACGTCGCTTTGCTAGGTTGTGTTGACAATTAGTTTTAAAAGTCCCGTCAGGGACGACATGTTTATAGGCGGAATTGTTTCTTCTCTATTTTTCCTCGCTCCGTAGGAGCGAGAGATTTTATAATTTGCTGTTTAAGCTATAAATATAACGCTCCTAACGGAGCTGAAAACCACCAAGTGTTCAAATCTCAATACAACCTAGTACTCTGTAATTTAAGTTCCTGACCCTTTCGACGATGTTGAGAGTTGCGGCTTTAGCCGCGATGCCTGCAACTTCGCGCCTGCAGGCGCAACTCTCAACATCTAATAACTTTGATTACAGAGTACTAGAAGCGGTCTCATAAATAGCATCGGAGCAAAATCCTGATGCAGCCCAGATGAACGAAGCCGAGATAATTCTCATCGTGAAAGTCAAAGCGCATCGCAATCCGCCGGAAGTTCTGCAGCCACGAAAACAGCCGCTCAATCTTCCACCGCCGCTTGTAGCGCCGGAGCGGTCGGCCATCCTGCGTCGGCGCTTTCTGCCGGTTCGACTTGTGTGGCGCAATCATCTCAATGCCTTGCTCTCGCAACTCTTCATCCAACGGGTCAGAGTCGTAAGCTTTATCACCAATCAGTCTGGCGGGCTGCTCAGCGGTAAAAACTTGAGCGAGAGTTTCTCCGACAAGGGTGACTTCATGCGGGCTAGCAGACGCCGCGTAGACGGCGAGAGGAAAACCAGCGCGGTCTGCCACCGCCATGAGCTTCGTACCTTTGCCCCGCTTGGTCTTTCCCACTCGGAGCCCCCTTTTTTAGCGACGATAAACGTCGCATCAATAAAACATTCAGATAAATCAAGGTCGCCGCGCTCTTTCAGGTCTTGGGCGAGAGCTTCGAGCACTTTGCGTAATGTGCCTTCTCTGGCCCACTGCTGGAAACGGCGATGGCAGGTCTGGTACGGCGGGAAGCGGTCTGGCAAATCCTGCCAGCGTGCGCCTGAGCGCAGTATCCAGAGCACTCCGTTCATCACCTCGCGCGTATCGCGCCACGGCCTGCCCCGCCCGTCTTCTCGACGGGGCAGTTCAGGTATCAGTGGCTCGATAAGTGTCCATTGTTCATCGGTTAGTTCTTCTCGTCGTGCCATGCTGAAATCGTAGCACGACCATTTATGAGACTGCTTCTAGAAATAAAGCCGCATCAGGAGGTGTCTAATGCCGAACAAGAATAAACTGCCTATAGCTTCGCCGCAGCAACAAATGAAGGTGATACGTTCGGAAGATTATCGAACTGTGTACACTAACGCCGCAAAAATTGGACTAACGACATGGGACGTTAGGCTAACGTTTAGCACGATTGTTGAGGCTGAAGTAGGGAAACTTGCTACTGAAGAACAGGTAACGGTCATCATGTCCCCACAACATGCAAAAGATTTACTTCGCGTCTTTGTTATTAACTTAGCAAATTGGGAAAAACAGTTTGGGGCGATTAAAATTCCATCGGACTTTGAGATTGAACCTACATTATCAGAAGGTGCTGATAGTGGTTCTATAGATAAAGTTTCCAACAAACAAAGCTAATCGTAACCTTATAGCTTTGATTAGAAAGGCGAACCGCATGGCTCGCCTTTCTCTTTGCCTCAAACAATCTTGCCCAACAATTCCTCATCCTGCCCAACAGAATCATCTCAAAAGTGAATCGTTAGGCAAAGCCACCAGTGTGGATACTTAGTTACCACTGCATACTTAGTTACCAAACAATCAAATCTTCGGTTTTGCTCACAGATTACCGCACAAAATAGTTTTCGCCTCATAAATTGTATATCTCGTATCCAATATTCTCTTCTCTTTACTTAACTTCGCGTCAAATAAATATAAGACGTAATAGACTAATAACAAAGGAGTTATTTGCTTCTGCAATCTTTCTTTCCGAGTGGCACAACCCTTGTAATAGGTAACGGCGGGTCGTTGACAAAGTGTTCTTGAGCTGGAGCGCCCGGATCGCCAGTGCGAAGCCGGAAACCTCACACGCTGTTGGCTCGAACGCTGCACACGACCCCTTGAAAGCTTCTCGCGCTAACCCCTTTCAAGTTTTTGAGAGCGCGGAAACATTGGTCACAGAAAGAGAGTCCCAAATGTTACGTCGAATCACATCCATCCTGAGTATCACCAGCTTCTTGATCATCTCCATCGTTCCGCTTCCCGCGTTCGCCAACAACCATTCGCAACGCAAGGACAACGCGCGCGGACGTAAACTCGCGCCCGAACTCGCCTCCGCCACATCGAGCGAAACGGTGCGCGTGATCATTCAATCGAAAAACAGCTTCACGCAAGGGCAAGATAACGCCATCGCCAACGCGGGCGGGGCGAAACGCCGTAGCTACGAAGCTCTCAACACGGTTGTCGCCGACGTGCCTGCCGCTTCTCTCGCCGCGCTTGCCGCCAGCGATGACATCGCTTACATCTCGCCCGACCGCACGGTGCGCGCTCAGATGAGCGTGACGCGCGAAACGACCGGCGCAGCGCAAGTGCAGCAAGGGCTACAGCACACGCCGGGATTGTCCGGCAAAAACATCGGCATCGCGATCATTGACAGCGGCATCAGCGCCAATCATCCCGACTTCAGCGACGGCAAACGCTCGCGCGTTCTTACGTCTGTTGATTTCACGGGCACCGGCTCAAACGTTCAAGGTAACGGCATCGTGCTCGGCGACGGGATCGTCTTAGGCGACGGCAGCGACGCTTACGGTCACGGCACGGGCGTCGCAGGCGTGGCGGCCGGTAACGGCGCGGCATCGCGCGGCTACGCGGGTTTCTACGGCGGCATCGCGCCGGAAGCGAACCTCATTGACTTGCGCGTGCTCGACGAAAACGGCACGGGTCGCACGAGCAGCACGCTCGACGCGATCAACTGGGCGATTCAGAATCAAGCCCGTTACAACATTCGCGTGATCAACTTGAGCCTTGGCACGCCCGTGCGCGAATCTTACAAAACCGATCCGCTTTGCCAAGCCGTCGAACGCGCCGTGCGCGCCGGCATCGTCGTCGTGTGTAGCGCCGGAAATCACGGCCGCACCGATGAGATCACAGGCTACTACCCTGACGGCAAACCGATTTACCGCGCCGTCTATGGCGGTATCAACAGCCCCGGCAACGATCCGCTCGTAATCACTGTCGGCGCCACCGATTCACGCGCGACCGTCAAGCGTTCCGATGACCGCGTGGCCAGCTATTCCTCGAAGGGGCCGACGCAGATCGATCATCTCGCCAAACCGGATGTCGTCGCTCCCGGCAACAAAGTTATCGCCGCGATGTCGCAATCGCCGAACACCGGGATGGCGGCGCAGGCTTCACAAAACGTCGTGCAGCCGACATCAGCCAACGCTTTGTCGAACGCTTACTTCACATATTCGGGCACTTCGTTTGCCGCGCCCGTCGTCTCCGGCACCGTCGCGCTGATGCTCGAAGCCAACCGCTCGCTCACGCCCGCGATTGTTAAAGCCACACTGATGCGCACCGCGCAATCTTTGCCCGGCGTCCGCTTCAACAACAACGTGCAAAGCCTCGTCACGCAGGGCACAGGACTTGTAAACGCGGCGGGCGCAGTTGCGATGTCGCGCGCGATTGACGCTAAAGCTAATCGCCTCACGGCGGGCGCGCGCCTCCTTCGCGGCAACAGTAGTTTAACCACGCTCGGCACGTCGAACATCATCGGCGGCGAGAAAGTTCGATTCAACGCGCGCCTCATCTATGCAGGCGGCATCCTCTTCAGCAACCACCCCGTTCTCACAAACGGTATTGTCTTGGGCGACGGGATCGTGCTCGGTGACGGTATCGTCCTTGGCGACGGCATTGTTCTCGGCGATAGAACGACGAATGCTGACGGAATCGTGCTTGGTGATGGCATCGTCCTTGGTGACGGAATCGTTTTGGGTGACGGCATTGTGCTCGGCGACGGAATCGTGCTCGGTGACAAAACTGCCGCCGCCGACGGCATCGTCCTTGGCGATGGCGTCGCGCTCGCCGAAGGTTATATGCGCGCCGACGGCACGGTTGACGGAAGCAAGATTCTCTTCGCCAATCAATCAAGCTTAACCGGCATGACAAACAAATCCGGCATCACGCTCAACAGCAATGGCATCGTGCTCGGTGACGGGATCGTGCTTGGTGATGGCATCGTGCTCGGCGATGGCATTATGCTCGGAGACGGCATCGTTTTAGGCGACGGAATCGTGCTTGGCGATGGGATCGTCCTCGGTGACGGTATTATGTTGGGCGACGGGATCGTTTTGGGTGACGGTATCGTCCTTGGCGACGGCATCGTTCTCGGCGATGGCATCATGCTTGGTGACGGCATCGTTTTAGGCGACTAAGCTTTTTGCCCTTCACACAAGAGGAAAGGGTTGAGCGTTTGGGACTAACGCTCAACCCTTTACCTTTTTCTCGGTGCCGAACCAGCCTCGCGTTTCCGCCCCTCAAATATCCCTTATTAACACCGTTTCTCTTTCTTACTTCTCAATCCTCTTTAGCAAACGCTGGGCTTGATTGCGAGCGATGAGCGGAAGGCGTTCGTCCGTCGTGAGATCGCGCAAGAGCGGGACGAGTTGGTGGGAATCGGAAAGCGCGTTGCGCGAGATGAGCGCGTCGAGATTCTTTAAGAGACGCGGCGTGCCGAGCGGATCGCTCTCGCGTGCGATGTTGATGTCGAAGACGAAAAGAGCTTGATCGGCAATGCGGCGGTATTCAGTGACAAGGAGAAAAGCGTTATGATCATTCGTCCAATTAAATTCTGCGGTGCGGCGGCGCGCGCCCTGCTGCATCGAGATCAGTTGCGTGCCTTGATGCGGAAACTGTTTTTCCGATTGATACTCCGTATTGGAATCGAGGAAACGTAAGGAGTCCCACAGCAGTGAGATGCGCTTGAGGGCATCGGAAGATAATTGAACAGGCTCGGTAAACGCCTCCGTCATGTTCTTGCGCTCAAAGCTTATGCGCCCGCGCCCCGTCGCGTCGTGCTCGATGAGAATGCGTGGAACTTGAAATTGAGGCTGCTTAAATTCGTAAGTGTAGTGAACATCTTCCGCAGCCTTGATGTCCGCGCTCGCCTGTGCGGAAGAAGCGTTTGCCTCCGGTCGTTGGGCCGTTTTGTTTTGCCCCGTCGCCGCGATTGCCGCGCTCAAGATTAGCAGCGCGGCAATCAATGTGTTCAGAAATTTAATTGCTCTTCGTTTCATTCAAACTTCACTGAAACCAATTTCGAGATGCCAACCTCTTCCATCGTCACGCCGTAGAGAGAACGCGCCACTTCCATCGTGCGCTTGTTATGCGTGATGACGATAAACTGCGTGTGCTCGGCCATCTCGACTATTTTACCCGTAAAGCGTCCGATGTTCGCTTCATCTAACGGCGCATCAACCTCGTCCAAGAGGCAGAAGGGCGACGGGCGGTAGCGGAAGACGGCGAGCAAGAGCGCGAGCGCGGCCATCGCTTTTTCGCCGCCCGAAAGCAGGAGCACGTTTTGCAATCGCTTGCCCGGCGGCTGCGCGATAATGTCAATGCCAGATTCTAAAACATCTTCCTCGTCAATCAAACTCATGCGCCCCTGCCCGCCGCCGAAGAGTTCGCCGAACAACTGCCCGAAATTCTCGTTAATCGTTTCAAACGCGGAGCGGAAGCGTTCGCGCGAGCGGCGTTTGATTTCGCGCAAGGCTTCTTCGGTCGAAGCGATGCCGTCGAGAATGTCTTGACGCTGCGAGGTCAAGAATTGCAAACGCTCTTCGGCTTCCGACAATTCTTCGAGCGCCATCATGTTGACCGCGCCGAAACCTTCAAGGCGCGTGCGCAACTCTTCGACACGCGCGCGGTTCGCTTCCAAGTCGAATTCTTGCAACTCGCCTGCGGCAAACAACCCCGACAACTCTTCAAGCGTTTGCGAGAGTTCGCTGACGCACGTCTCGTGCAGATAGTTGAGGCGCGCGGTCGCTTCCGCCTGCTGAACTTCGAGGGCGGCGCGGTGGTCGCGCAAGGCCGCCGCTTGGCGGTTTAACTCGGTGAATTGAAGTGCCAGCGCGTCCGACTGCTCGCGCGCGTCGGTCAGCTTTTGCGCTGCCGCTTCAATTTCATCGGCGCGACGCAAATATTCGTTCTCGAATTCACCCGCGCCCTCTTCCGTTTCGCTGATCGAGCGGTGAAGTTCGGCGATGCGAATGTTCGCCGTTTCGATTTCAACACGGTAGTTTTCGAGTCGCGCCTCAAGCTCAAGCGCCTCCGCCTCCATGCGGCGTAGTTCGGAGGCATTGGCGCGACGGCGCTCGGATGCAGCCGCGGCCGCGGCGCGTTGTAAACTCAAATTCTCGCTTTCAACTTCGGCGGCGCGACGCGCGACACCAAGTTGCACGGCCGCTTCGGCGACTTCTTCGGCTGCGAGGCGACGACGTTCCGAAGCCGCGTTCGCTTCACGCTCGGCTTCCGCGCGTTGCTCTTCAAGCGTGCGACGTTCCTCGTCGAGCCGCCGCGCGTCGTCATCGATAACGCGCATGTGACGCTCGGTGCGCTCGATCTCTTGGTTAAGCTGCGCGGATTGAAGTTCGCGCGCCACCTGCTCGCGCTCAAGGCGTCCGATGGCTTCGTTTAAGAAAACCACCGAATCTTCCAACTCACTGACGCGCGCGCGCGCGGCGGCCGCCGTCTCAGCGGCGAAAAGCACAACCGACTCTAGTTCGGCAGCGTGCGCCTCTGCATCGCGCATCTCGCGCTTAAAGGCGAGCAATCCCGCGTTCGTTCCCTGTTCCGCCACCGCGCCGTTCGCGCTCAAGAACTGCCCGGAGGCGACAGTATCTCCCTCAATCGTAACGTAAAGGTCGTTCGATTCGAGTGACCGGAGGATTGCCTCATCAAGATTATTGGCGAGGCGCGCGTTCATTTCTCTCGCCAGCGTGCGCTGAAGCACGGCGAGAATCTCCGGCGGCGCGTCGAGCAAGTCGGCGATCCGTAAATTGCTCGTGGCAGTGTTTAGGTTCGCACTAACGTTGCCCGTGAGTAAAGCGATTCCGGTGTCGGTGTTGATGCCTTGCTGCGACTGCGACCGTGCACCATCTCTATCGCCATCATCTTCTTCCCCGCTTCCCCCGCGCACACCCGCGACGAGAAACGCGGCGCGACCCGCCTGCTCTTTCTTCAACCACAAACAAGCTTGCGCAGCATCATCTGGCGTTGGCACGATCACAGACTGCAAAACTCCGCCGAACACGCCTTCGACCGCCGCTTCCCATTGCGGTTCAACGCTCAGCACATCGGCGAGCGTTCCGGTGCAATGAAAACTTCTGTCGGCGGTTTCCGCATCGCTCGCGCCGAAGATGCGCTGCACGGCTTCCGAGTAGTAAGCGCGGCGGGAATCTAAATCCCGGAGCGCATCGAGGCGGTGTCGCACGCGCACATGTTCGTCGTGCGCCCGCGCGTGTTCCTCGGTCGCCGTCGCCGCGAGTTCGCGCGCCTCGTTGATAATTTCAATCGCCGCGTTGCGCTCACTGTGCAATGCGGCGAGGCGTTCGGCGGCCGTCGTCGTTTGCACGCGCAACTCTTCCGCTTGTCGTTTCGCTTCTTCGTGGGCGGCTTCGGCGCGTTCGCCTTCGCGCTTCAATCCTTCGGCTTGTGCCTCGAAGCGTTCGAGCGTCGCCTGCAGACCGCGTCCGATCTCCATCAACCTCTCGGCCACGCCCGTGTGCGTGAGCTGTTCGCCGTGCAGACGTTCAATCTCGATTTCGGCTTCTTGCACGAACTTCAGGCGCGTTGCTGTCTCAGTCTCGGCCGCTTCCAGCGTGCGAGAGACAGTTTCCGCTTCACCGCGCGATTCGGTTTCGCGCGCCCGCAAGGTTTCGCTTTCCGCCCGCACCGTCTTCAAGCGCGTGCTTACGGATTCGCTTTCAACGTTGATGTTTTCGATCTGCCGTTCGAGCGTTGATCTCTGTTCTTGTTGATAACTGAGTTCGCGCTCGCGCCGGTCGCGTTGCAGCGCAGCGTCGGCGGCGGCGGCGCGTATCTCTGCTAATTCTTCCTCGCGTCGTCTCGCTTCCGTTGTCGCTTCGCGCATCTCGGATTCACTGCGCGCGAGCGATTCGGCGAGTTCACGCTCCGTCTCGCCCGCCTGCCTAAGCCGCGACTGCAATTCGTTTAGCAAAGAGTCGAGCGCAGCCTTGTCAGCCGCGTAAACCTGCCGCAGCAGTTCGCGCAGTTCTTCGCGCAGTTGACGATAACGGCGCGCTTTGGCCGCTTGACGGCGGAGACTTCCCGCCTGTCGCTCGATCTCGGAAACGATGTCGGAGACGCGACTGAGATTCGTGCGCGCCGAGTCAAGCCTCGATTCGGCGGCGCGTTGCCGCACGCGAAACTTGGTGATCCCGGCCGCTTCTTCCACGAGGGCGCGGCGATCCATCGGCTTCGCGGAGAGAATCTGCCCGATGCGCCCCTGCTCGATGATCGCGTAGTGCCCGCCTGCGAGTCCCGTACCGGAAAACAAATCTTGAATATCGCGTAGACGACACTGCCGATTGTTTAAGAGGTATTCGCTTTCGCCCGAACGGAACAGGCGGCGCGTGACCGAAACCGTTTCGCCCGGCGCGAAATCTAACGCACGCCTTGTGGGACGCCAATGCCTGCTGTGTCGCAAACCGCTTTTTCGCTCTGACGCGCTCTGATTTTGTTCGTCCACATCCTGCGGACTTTCGGCTTGCGGCTCAATCGCTTCCGCTTGCTCGTGGCTCGTTCCTTCGTCTCCGCTTTGCGTTTGTTGATTTAAAGTTTCCGTAAAATTCGCGCCACGCTCTTCCACCCCAATGTCAGAATTTATCTCATTAGAATTTATCTCAGCCGCGATCTTCTCTTCGACGATCTCGCTCTGCTCATCAATTCCCTCAAGGGTGTGATCAATATCTTCGACGCCCGCTTCCAATTCCACTTCTTCAACAACAGTTTCGTCGCGTACAAGATGCAACACGACTTCCGACATCCCGCCCGGCGCACGATTCCGCGTGCCCTGAAAGATCACGTCCTTCATCTCCGCGCCGCGCAAGTGCTTAACGCGCTGTTCGCCTAAGACCCACGCGATGGCGTCGGCGACATTAGATTTACCGCAGCCGTTTGGGCCGACAACGGCCGTTACGCCCTCGCCTGTGAATTGGAGTTCCGTGTGATCGGCAAAGGATTTGAAGCCGGTGATTTCGAGACGTTTTAACCTAAACATTCGTTTGCTGTGCTCTGGCTTGGTCGGTCACTTGATATGTAGAAAGCTATTTCGCCGCTTGCGCGTTCCGGGAGAGGCACACTATATGTTGAACATGATCGAGTGTCAACCGGAATATGAAGTGCCCGCGAGTTAATTGTGAGCAGAAACGACTTAGTTAACTCCGTGTCGCGCTGCAAGCGGTTAATTATTTTGTCGTAAGCTCACGACGCGCGTACAACACAAGATCAACTCCGGGTCGTAGCGTGTAGGAGCCAAGCTGAACGTAGTTGGAGAGCGCCTGAACTTCGGGCGATTGCTTTTGCGAACAGATCACAATCGGCTGACTCAGCACACCTACTTGGCTCTGATAAGCGACGCTCTTATAGTCGCGGAAGTACCAAGGCAACGGCCAGTAGCCGGAGTCCGGCGTGTTAGATGTGATCACAATCGGAGTCTCGAATCCCGTACCCGCGCGGCGGGCGATCTTCTCAACCGCTTCGACAAGTTTCACAGTATCGCGCTTCGTGTGCGCATAAACGTAAATGTATTGATCGTTATCGTACTCGAAAAAATTAAGCTTCACGGTTTGATACAAACTTAGACAGACGGCCGCCGCGAGGATTATTAACGCGAGAATTTGCGTATTGATTCTTTTCATTCCCTCTACGCGCATAAACTCGACCGCGTAACCTGCGACTAGCGCCATCGGCACGGAGATGTTGAGCGTGAGCCAAGGGGTTTTGTAAGGCACGAGCGAATAGGCCGCCAGCATCCCAAACGCCCACGCGCTAACGAAGACCGCGAAGCGTTTCCGCCCTACTAGTACAGCCCACGTCGCGCCCATCACGGCGAGCACATAAACGGGCGCTTCCTCTGCTATGAGCCAACGGTGATACGTGTCGAAAGGCTTTTTATGAAACTCACTTGTGCCCGTTTTCGTCCAGATTTGCAGGGATTCAATCGCCCCCGCAATTCCCTTCTGGTAAGTGAAGAAAGATGAATAAAAGATGATGTTAATAAGAAGGAAGAGCGCAAACGCGCCCGCAAACAACCATGCTAAATCGTGCGCGCTGCCAAACCTTATCAATTTCAAATTGAATCTTTCGTTGCTTCTAAATCGCGCCCAAAGAATCGCTACCAACGCTGCGAGGACGAGCACGCCGAGCGAGATGAAAGCCGTCTCTTTTGTCGCAAAGAGTAGCGCGAGCGAAGCGGATGCGAGCAACACATCGGAGGCGCGCGCCGCGTCGTAGTAACGAAGCAAGGCAACGACCGCGCCGAGCGTGAAGAATACGAAAAGCGATTCGTGAATGAAATAGCGCGAGATAAAGATCGCGCCGGGCGAGACGGCGATTAGTGCGGCCGCCGCGAGCGCGCCGAAGCGCCCCGTGCGACGCGCCAGAAGCAGCGCCAGCGCGACCGTTGCGACGCCAAAGAGCGCGGGCATCAAGCGCACCGCGAAGGTGTTAAGCCCAATGAGAAAAACCGGAATGAGCGCGAAGTAGTAGAGCGTAGGGCCATGATAGTTCGACGGATCGTAGTGATACTTGCCTTCGCGCACAAGATTTGTCAGAAAGAATCCGTTCACGCCTTCATCGTGGTGCATCGGCTTGAGGTCAAGCAAATACAGACGCAAGAAAGCGGCGACGACAAGCACGGCGAAGACGCCCCAAGCCCAAGTCCGGTCAGATATCTCCGTCGCCTGTTCACCAACAACCGCAGTCGTCGCGGCTGACAGGCGCGCAGGCTTCGCGTCCCGTGTCGTAGTTGTACGCGCTGGACGTGGCGCTTTACGGGCGCGCGATTTTGTAGAGGCGGTAGCCACCTGATTCTCCGACTTTCTGGTATTGCGAGAAAAAGTTTTCGTTAGCCCTCATCAACCCGCGTTCAAGCGGACTGATGACGACGTAATCAACTCTGTATTTAGCGAGCAACGCGGCAGCATCCGCGCTGCCCGCATAAATGCGTTTGATGTCGGCTTCGCGCCCTTGATAGTCAATGCCGTGCGTCCACAGATGCCCTTGATAGCCCATCAGCGAACGCCTGCCGGAAAGCAGCGCCGGATGATTGTGCGCCGGCGCATGAAGCACGCGCGAGCGCGGGCGGGTCGCATCTTCTATCACCTGAGAGAAAGCGATGCCGTTGCGGTCGAAGATTTTCTGCTCACCGTTTCCCGTGATGACCCTCCACACATCAAGCGCGCCCGCGAGCACAAGCGAAATGAATAGCGCGCACGCCACTACGCGCCATAAATTTTTCCGCTTCCAGAGATGCACAAGCAGCAAGGCGACAACGGGCGCGGAGGCGACGTACCAGTAAAAGATAACTTTGATGTTATCCCAAACCCAAGGCGCGAGCTTCACGATGTTCGGGATTAAGAAGCAGAGCGTAAACGGCAAATAGTAAAGCAGCAAACGGCGCGAAATGAGCGGCGCGCCGCCTTTCATGCGCCACAAAAGCGCGGCGAACAGAAGCGGGATAAAGAATCCGGTGTTGACGAACCAGAAGCGTAAGATATTCGTCTGGCGATGATCCCAACCGTACTCCAAAACGAAAAAGCTCTCTGCACGCATCGCGCTTCCGCGCGTCACCCAGAACACTTGCGGCAGCGCGAGAGTTGAAGCAACAAAGAAGAAGATGATCCACAGACGCCACTGCCGGAACAAAAGCGCAAGGCACGCCGCGACCATCATTAACACCGCGAAGCCGTGCGCGTGTGCCAGTGGCATCAAACCCGCAATCGCGCCCGCCGCGATCATCCGTCGCTCGTCGAGTTTAGGAACTGGAAAGCGCGGCGGCGCGAAATCTGAAACGTCCTCGCTTATCTTCGCGGCGCGCCCTTTCTTCCCCGCCTTTTTGCCTTTTTCTTTTTCCCTTTTAACTTCTTCCTTGTCTCCCGCGATCACTTGCCACCACAGCGTGGCGACGACAAGAAAAAGCGGCAGTCCGAGCAACAAGCTTCGCTGCGGCACAAAGAGAACGGTCAGCGAGTTTCCCCAGCGATACAGGTTGGTAGTAATCGTGTAGTTACGCGGCAAGTTCATCAGCGTGTGAAGCAATCCTTGCCCATCCGCCTCAATGCTCGACCAAAGCATCCACCAACCCAAACCGCCGCTTAACAACACGAGACACACGGCGACGAGCGCCACCCGCACATCGCCCGTCACCTTCTCCGCCCAACGCTTCATCACGCCGAATAACGCGAAGGCGAGCACCACGTTTTCCAACAGCATCGCCTCGCGCAAACTCGCTCCTGCGCGCGCGAACATCGCTGCGACGAAGTCGATCAAAAACGGATAAGTCAAACGCGCCCCGGCATACTCCGTGTGCTCTGGCGGATAATTCTCGCCGCGCAGGAAGCCGGAGATCGTGCCCATGTGAAACGGCAGATCACCGAGATTATTATCAATGCCCGTGTAGATGTCTCCCCCGCGCTCAAAACAAGCTTGCTTAAACACAAGCCACAGCAGGAGCAATATGCCGAGCGAGAGAATCACGTTTACCGTTGTGCGCCGGTCGCGCAGAGATGCAGCGCGTCGCAAACGAACGCCTGCATCGTTTAAATCAAACTGCACTTGCCCGCGCATATCTTTCCTGCGCAAAAGCAGTGACGGCGTGGCGAGAACCCCCACCGTTAAAAGAATCGTCAGCGGCGTTAGACTTCCGGCGAGCGAAGCGAAACTGAAGCCGACGAGGCCGAGCAGCGCGAACCCGATGCACGCGCCCGCGCAAAGACGCGATTCGAGTTTCGCTTGCGGGTCAAAGAGATACGTTAGCAGCGCGCCGCTCGTAATGGCGAAGAAGGCTAGGAGGAGAGCAAGCAGCATGTAGGTGTTTCAGACTTTGCGACTCGAAAGCCGCGCGCAATGTTTTAGATAAAACAGAACGGATTATAAGCGAATTGCGGCGGCCAAATACAAAAGTAAAATTCTTTTTCGTTCTATCAGTCGCTCAACAATCTCTCGAACGAAGCGCACACGACTCAAGAACGGCGGTGAGTATTCTTGTCTCAAGAGCGAAAGTATGAGAGTTTTATTATCACTTTCTCATTCGTTAAAATTGAGCACGGACAAACGCAAATTCTATTTCGAGGGTAAACAATTTCATGCTTCGCGCAGGTATCGTCGGGCTTCCAAACGTCGGAAAATCAACGCTCTTTAACGCGCTCACGGCGCAATCGGCCGCCTTGGCCGCCAACTATCCATTCGCCACGATAGAGCCTAACATCGGCGTCGTGCCCGTTCCTGACGAGCGACTCGAACCGCTCGCTAAACTTGTCAAAACGGATGTCATCGTTCCGGCGACAATCGAGTTTGTGGACATCGCGGGGCTTGTGCGCGGAGCAAGTAAGGGCGAAGGCTTGGGCAATCAATTCCTCGCCAACATCCGCGAAACGGACGCCGTTATCCAAGTCGTGCGCTGTTTTGAGAACGACGAGATCGTCCACGTCGAAGGCTCTGTTAACCCGCAACGCGACATCGAAACAATTCAGATCGAGCTTGCGCTTGCTGATCTCGCTTCAGTCGAAAAACGGCGCGAGCGCGCGACGCGTGCCGCGAAGAGCGGCGATAAAACGGCGACGGCGGAGATTGCGGTGATAGACAAACTGCTCGTCGCGCTCTCCGATGGCAAGCCCGCCCGTAGCGTTGCGCTTAACGAAGATGAACGCGAAATTGCGCGCACGCTTTTCCTGCTCACAACGAAGCCCACGATCTACGCCGCCAATGTTGACGAAGAGACGCTTGCTAATCCCGAAGGCAACGCGCATCTTCGCACCGTAAGCGATATCGCCGAACAAGAAGCGGCCGAATCCGTGATGATCTCCGCGCAGATCGAAGCCGAGTTAGTTGAACTTGCGCCGGAGGAGCGAAAAGATTATTTGCAATCGCTCGGCATCGCAAGCAGCGGCGTGGACGAGTTGATCAAAAGCGCCTATCGCCTGCTCGGATTGATGTCTTTCCTTACGGCAGGCGAGAAGGAAGTGCGCGCTTGGACGATTAAGAACGGCACACGCGCGCCGCAAGCGGCGGGCGTGATTCACTCTGACATCGAGCGTGGCTTCATTCGCGCCGAGATCGTCGGCTACGACGAATTGCTGCGCGCTAAATCATACGCGGCGGCGCGCGAAGCGGGCGTGCTGCGGCTCGAAGGCAAAGAGTATGTAATGCAGGAGGGCGACGTGGTTAATTTTCGGTTTAATGTATAGACCGAAACTTTTTATGTCACGTTCGCTGGCATTTATTTTCATCCGTTAAGATTCAATATGTTGCTTCTAGCTTTCTCTCAAATCTTCTATTGAATTGTCAGAAACCATCTGCGATACTCTGCAGCTATCGAAACATTTACTTGAATCGTGTGTGAACAGAGCAAGACGTTCGCTCTCCCGCTTTTGCACACATCAAG
>JACDAW010000119.1 GCA_013695245.1 Pyrinomonadaceae bacterium
CTGACTCCCCTTCTTCATATCGCTTGAATAGTAGCGCCGCGTTTGTGCCGCCGAAGCCGAAGCCGTTCGACAAAACGTATTGTAGGTGCGCCTCACGCGGTTCGTTCGGCACGTAATCGAGATCGCATTCGGGGTCGGGCGTGCGGTAGTTGATCGTCGGCGGAAGACGATCATGACGAATGGCGAGCACGGAAAAGACCGCTTCAACTCCGCCAGCCGCGCCGAGCAGATGCCCGGTCATTGACTTTGTAGAACTGACGGCCAAGCGGTAAGCGTGATCGCCAAAAGTTTTTTTGATGGCGAGCGTTTCAGATTTATCGCCGAAGGGCGTGCTTGTTCCGTGCGCGTTGATGTAATCAACAACCTCCGGCTCGACGCCCGCGTCCTTGATAGCTTTTTGCATCACGCGAATCACGCCCTGCTGCGTGTCATCGGGCTGCGTGATATGGAAAGCATCGGCGGTCATCGCGTAGCCGACGATCTCCGCGCAAATTTGCGCGCCGCGTTTGCGTGCAAACTCCAACTCTTCCAAGACAAGGATTCCGGCTCCTTCGCCGATCACGAAGCCGTCGCGCTCGGCGTCGAACGGGCGCGAAGCTCTCTGCGGTTCGTCGTTGCGGGTCGAGAGCGCTCTCATCGCGGCGAAGCCCGCGACTGACATCGGCGTGATCGCGGATTCCGCTCCGCCGCAAACCATCACGTCCGCATCGCCACGCTGAATGATCTTAAACGAGTCGCCGATGGCGTGCGAACCGGCGGCGCAGGCTGTCGCCGTCGCTGAGTTGGGGCCTTTCAAGCCGTGACGGATCGAGACTTGACCGGCGGCGAGATTGACGATGGCCGAAGGAATAAAGAAAGGCGAAACACGGTCGGGGCCTTGATTCAAGAGCTTCTCGTGTTCGCGCTCAATCGCCCAGAAATCGCCGATGCCGCTGCTGATATAAACGCCGGATTCCTCCGCATTTGTGTCATCGATCTGCAAACCGCTGCCCTTGATCGCTTCATCGGCGGCGGCAATTGCGTAATGAATAAACGCGCCCATCTTGCGCGCTTCCTTCTTCTCCACATATTGCAACGGATCGAAGTTTTTGATTTCGGCCGCAATGCGCACGGGAAATTTAGAGACATCGAACTTCTTGATGTAATCCACACCGCTGCGGCCGGACATCAAAGCGTCCCACGTCGCGTCAACCGTGTTACCAAGCGGAGTGACAAGGCCGAGGCCGGTCACTACGACACGTCGTTTCAAAAGAAATTACTCCTTAAGCTAAATGCTCAGGCGGGCAGCCTCATTGCACATGAAGCATGTAAACCTTTGTGCTGAACGATTAAAACTTTTACGCGAAATGCTTGTACCAATCGTTCGCTGCCGCGCTTTTATTTTTAATGCTTCTCGATTGCACAAAGGATTTATTTGTTCATGTGCTGATCGATGTAGTTATAGGCATCGCGGACGCTCTGAATTTTCTCCGCGTCTTCATCGGGAATTTCAATACCAAACTCCTCTTCAAAGCGCATCACCAGCTCAACGGTGTCGAGCGAGTCAGCGCCCAAGTCGTCAATGAAGCGTGCGTTAGGTGTAACTTCGTTTTCGTCAACGCCGAGTTCGTCAACGATGATCTGCTTCACTTTATTTTCGATTTCTTGATCGGGCATGGGATTGATTGGCTCCTTAGGGTTTCAGTTGAAATTAAATAATGCTTTGTAATTCTTTACGGCTCGAAATTCATACCGCTATTTGCGTGACACGATTCGTTCGGCGCGAACGTTACTGCTTCTCGTCTGCGCTCAAACATTGATCGTTTCGTTAAAGATCGCGCGCGCAGCTTCAAGGCTCGCCGCGTCTTCAATGTTTATGCTGCGCAAGGCGGGGTTTGCCCGCTTCACGAGATCGGATAACACTTTGCCGGGACCTATCTCAATATAAATGGAAACACCTTCGCCCGCCAAAAACTCGATTGATTCTAACCATCGCACCGGCGCTGTCACCTGTCGCACAAGCGCATCGCGCGCCGCTTGACCGTTCATCACTGGCGAAGCGTCAAAGTTTGTTACGAGCGGCACGGCTAAATCACGGAACTCGATGTTCTCCAAATGCGCTTCCAAACGCTCCTGCGCCGGACGCATCAACGCGCAATGAAAAGGCGCGCTCACGTTCAATTTGATCGCACGCTTCGCCCCACGTTCTTTCAATAATTCGATGGCACGATCCACAGCCGCCGCGTCGCCCGCGATCACAGTTTGGTTCGGCGAGTTGATGTTCGCCGGACTGCAAACCTGCCCTTCGGTCGCCTCCATGCACGCGACGACTACCACCTCTAACGGCGCGCCTAAAATCGCTGCCATCGCTCCCGTTCCGACAGGGACGGCTTCCTGCATGTAACGCCCACGCAAACGAACCGTCTGCACCGCCGCTCGCAGTGTCAGCGCCCCTGCCGCCACCAGAGCCGAATATTCGCCGAGACTATGACCAGCGACGTAACGAGGCGCGGGAAATCCTTCTTCCGTCATCGCGCGCAACGCCGCCACAGAGGTCGTCAAGATCGCAGGCTGCGTGTTTTCCGTCAACTGCAATTCTTCAACGGGCCCCTCGAAACACAACCGCGACAACGGAAACCCAAGCGCATCGTCTGCCTCTTCAAACGTCTCGCGTGCAACTCCGTAACGCTCGGCAAGCTCACGCCCCATGCCCGGCGTCTGCGAGCCTTGACCTGGAAAGATGTATGCCAGACCGTTCATAATCTGAAGAAGTCAGGAGACAGAAGTCAGAAGTAAAAGACAAAACGTCTTTATTCTGTCTCCTGACTTCTGACTTCTGTCTCCTTTTCTTTTCTACCATCTCGTCAACACTGCGCCCCATGTTGCGCCGCCGCCAAAGGAAGCCATTAGGACGAGATCGCCTTCTTTGATCGTTCCCGCCTCGACGCATTCATCGAGCGCAATCGGGATCGAGGCCGAAGACGTGTTGCCGTGCATCGCAATGTTTGAATAAACTTTTGATTCTTCAACGCCGAGCCGGTCGGCGACCGCATCCGTGATGCGCTGGTTCGCTTGGTGCGGCACAAATAATTTTATGTCTTCCGGCTTGTAACCCGCTTCCGACAAAACTTCTGTTGACACTTCGGTCATCGAACGCACGGCGACTTTAAATAATTCGTTGCCACGCATCTTAAAGAAGTGCATACCATCGCTCAAGGTTTCGGCCGTCGCCGGAAGGCGCGTGCCGCCGCCGGGCGAGAAAAGTTGCTCGGCGAAGCGCCCATCGGAACGGATGCGCGACGAAAGAATTCCGCGCTCGCCTGTGGTTTGTCCGAGCACGGCCGCGCCCGCGCCATCGCCGAAAATAACGCACGTTCCGCGATCAGTGTAATCAACATACTGAGTCAAAATCTCCGCTCCGATCACAAGCGCATAGCGCGATTGATCGGAGCGAATCATTTGATTGGCAAGCGTCAAACCGTAAAGAAAACCGGAGCAGGCGGCGACGAGGTCAAAAGCAGCAGCACGGTGCGCGCCGAGTTCGGCTTGAATCAAGCATCCGGTCGCGGGGAGAATTTGATCGGGTGTAACGGTCGCGCAGATAATGAGATCAATATCAGATGCGTCAATGCGCGCCTTCTCAATCGCTTGGCGCGCAGCGCGAACGGCGAAGAGCGAAGTGTATTCACCGCCGGCCGCCTTATGGCGTTGCTTGATGCCGGTGCGCGTCGTGATCCACTCGTCGGATGTCTCGACCATCTTTTCCAGATCGGCGTTTGTAATCACGCCTTCCGGGTAAGAGCGCCCTGTGCCCAAGATGTAAGCGTTTGTGTTTGGCATTCACCCGACCTTTCGCTTGACCCTTATTCTCCAACTGCCGCCAAGCCTAATACCTCAACCGCAGGTTGCAATTTGCCGCGTCCTCTGCCGATGTTCTCCTCAATGCGTGCGCTCGCGCGATTCTCGGAAAACTCTTTCACACAACGCACCGCGTTGGCAATCGCCCTTGAGTTTGAACTGCCATGACCGACGACGACGATGCGCCTTACGCCGAGAAGCGGCGCGCCGCCCGTCTCCGAATAATCAAGTCGTCGTTTGATGTTACGAAAGGCGGGGCGCGCGAGCATCGCTCCCGTCTTTGTCCTCGCTGTCGCGCGCAGTTCGCTTTTGATCATCGAAAGCATTGCTTCCGACAAGCCTTCGCTTAATTTCAGCATCACGTTGCCGGTAAACCCGTCGGTCACAATCACGTCAACTGCGCCCGTAAATACGTCGCGCCCTTCGACGTTGCCGACAAAATTGATGTTATCGAGATCGCGTAAAAGAGGAAACGCTTCCTTCGTCAACTCGTTTCCTTTAACTTCCTCTTCACCGATGCTCATCAATCCGACAGAAGGACGTGAAACTCCAAGCACGGCGCGCGAATAAGCTTCACCCATCACCGCAAACTGCGCAAGATGCTCCGGCTTGCAGTCACTATTTGCTCCGACATCAAGCAATAGCGTTGGTTTGCTTCCCTTCGTCGGAATAAGCGCTGCGAGCGCGGGACGATCAACTCCGGGCAGCATTCCGATCACCATCTTTGCGGTCGCCATCGCCGCGCCCGTGTTGCCCGCCGAGATAAAGCCGTCCGCATGACCGTCGGCGACGAGACGCGCGCCGACGCGCAGCGAACTCCCCTTCTTACGCCTCACGGAAGTTGCCACAGGTTCGTCCATGCCGATCACTTCCGGCGCTTCAACAAAATCAATGCCGAGATCGCCTGTCGCCCGCCACCCGCAACGACGAAGTTCAGGTTCAACTTTTTCCGTCTGGCCGACGAGGATGACGCCGACGCCCAGATCGCGCGCGGCCGCAATCGCGCCATCAATCTCGGCGTGCGGCGCGCGGTCGCTGCCCATCGCATCAACAACGACCTTGCCAACAAGTGCGCGTTTTTTATTCATCGAAGAGGCGGATTCAAGATGAAAACGCTTTCACCATCGAAGCATCCCACTATACTTCTTGTTCGATGTGGACGATCTCGCGCCCTTTATAAAATCCGCATTTCGGGCAGACGCGGTGCGGCAGGCGCGGCTCCTGACAGTTCGGGCAGAGCGCCGTCTGCGGCGCACGAAGCGCATCGTGCGCGCGGCGTTTGTTGCGTCGTGCTTTAGAATGACGACGTTTAGGATTAGGCATAACAATTACTCCAAATGATTTTTACTGACAATTTATTTAAACTTAAGTTTAAAATACAACCTGCGGCATTCGTTTCTACAAATTCTATTTAAACTACTTACAGCTTCTCTTTCAAGCTCGCAAGCGCAGCCCAACGCGGATCGATCTCTTCCTGCTGGCACGAACACGTCTCATTGTTCAAATCCGCTCCGCATCCAGCACACAAGCCTTTGCATTCGTCGTTGCACAACACACGCATCGGCACGCTGAGCAACACTTGTTCGCGCACGAGTTCATCCGTCTCAATCGCATCGCCTTCGTAAACGGATGCGTTTAAATCATCCGCCTCAAGTTCCGCCGCTTCCTCGCCCTCGCCGCGCGCCGGAACGTATTTCACGTCAAAGTCTGTCTCTATCGGAAAACTCACATTGCGGTGACAACGATCACACGCGACCTCGACGCGCGTACTTATTTTCCCGCGCAGTTGGACTTCCCCGTCCTTGCGGCTGGCGCCTCCGCTTAAGTTAACTTGATCGGCGAAGCGCACATCGTCGTCCTCAAGCGTTAATTCGCCGGGCGCATAGATGTGCGAAAACTCTTTTTCCGCTCGCTCTAAATTCTCTACTTCGATCTGCATCGCGTGAACTATTATGCAATAAACACCCTTTATCCGGTCACAGTGGGTAAAGGGTGCAATTATAATGTCTTAAAGCCGCGTGTCAACCGCGCGAACCTTTTAATCGAAGTCGTTTGCGGACTTCAAAGCATCTTCGCGCACTAAGGCCGCGAGACGCGCGTCGCCGCCTGTGATCACATTTTTCCCCGTTTTTCCGGTTGCGGATCGAAATAGAAGCGGCGGAAGCGATTGCGGCTTGATGCTGTCTTTAATGTTGTCCTTCGGTTTCGTGCGCTGATTAGCTATTCTTCCGCCGTCTAGCGCGCTTTTCGGATCGACGCTACGGGCGGCGGAAAAAGCCTTTGTCGCTTCCTTGTGTTCATCGAGCCGCAGGTGAGCGAGTCCGAGCGCGTAAAACGCTTCGGCGTAAGATTGATCCATCTCCGCCGCTTTCAAAAGATGGCGGATCGCTAAACGGTTGCGGTTTAAATGAAGATAGGCGAGTCCGACGACGTAGTAAGCTTCCGGGCACGAACGCGCGGCGAGCGCCTTCCTAAAATGCGCAAGCGCGTCTTTCCAATTCTCTTCCAAAACGAAAAGGCGTCCGAGCGCGTAATGCGCCGCAAACGAAGAATCAACTTTAATTACCGCTTCATACAACAAATCCTTCGCGCGCCCTACGTCGCCCTCGTCGCCGCACAACAAACCGAGCAGAAGGCTGATGCTGCCGTCTTCTTCTGGCTGGACTTCGTAAGCTTTCGTCAAATAATCGTGCGCCAACTTTTGTTTGCCCGCGCGAAAGAAATGCTTGCCGAGAAAAGCGTGTAATAAATGGTTATCGGGCGCAACGGCCGCGGCGCGCTCCAAGGCGCGAATGCCGCGCGCCGTCTGTTCGCGGTCTAGGAAGTCGAAGCCCTCACGAACATGCGCGGCAGCGACAGCCGCATCCTTTTCGCCGCCGTCGCCTGAGAGAATACGCGCGCGCAGATTCTGGCGGTTCTGCGCGTGGTTTGCCTGTCCCTCTTCGCGCGCGCAAGCCTGCCGCCAAGCCTGCGCAAGTTTCACTTCGTTAAGCATTCCCGTTTCGCCCAACACACCGATCAGAGTTTCCAACAACGCATGATCAACGTGCGCCGTGCGCGCTTGCTTTAACAATAGGTCGAGCGTCTGTTCGAGTTTGCCCGCCAAGCGCATCAGATTATTTTCAAGCAGCGACACGCGCTCTAACAGATGTTCGTCGTGTAAATCATGATAATCGGCGGCGAAGCGCGCCGCCGACGGCACATGAACGATCATCAAGCGCGTGCCGCAACGCGCGCACAACTCCACGCCCAGCCTGTTCACAGCTTGGCAATTTTGACATCGAATCTGCTCGGTTACTCTCGACATAAAAGCTTGGAAGTAAGCAGTGAATTGCTTTCTCCGTTTACTACTTACTGTTCATTATACTCATAAAATCCGCGCCCCGTTTTTCGTCCGAGCCATCCTGCATCAACATAGCGACGCAGCAACGGACACGGGCGATATTTCGGATCGCCCAACTCTTGATGCAGCACGTTCATGATCGCAAGGCACACATCCAAGCCGATAAAATCCGCGAGCGCGAGCGGCCCCATCGGATGATTCATGCCGAGCTTCATAATTCCGTCAATTGATTCGCGCGTCGCAACTCCTTCGTAAAGCGTGAAGATCGCTTCGTTGATCATCGGCATCAACACGCGGTTGGAAACGAAGCCGGGCGAATCGTTGCAATCAAGCCCAGTCTTGCCAAACTCTTCGACGAGGCGGCGCGTCTCCGCATCCGTCTTATCCGAAGTTTGAATGCCGCGCACGATTTCGACCAACTTCATCACGGGGACGGGATTCATAAAGTGCATCCCGATCACTTTATCGGGTCGCCGAGTCGTCGCCGCCAGCTTCGTGATCGAGATCGAGGAAGTGTTTGATGCTAGGATCGCCTCCTTCTGCACGATTTTATCCAGCGCGCGAAACACTTCGGTTTTCGCTTCAATGCTTTCCGTGATCGCTTCGATGACGAAATCCGCATCGGCAAGATCGCTCCACTCCGTCGTCGTGCGAATGCGATTTATGATCTTCGTCTTCTCTTCCGCTCCCAAACGCTCTTTATCAACATCGCGCTGCAAACTGCGATCAATCGCTTTCATGCCGCGTTCAAGAAAATCACTCTTCATGTCGCGCAGCACAACCGTGTATCCGGCGCGCGCCGCCACTTGCGCAATGCCGTTGCCCATCGTTCCCGCGCCGACCACACCGATTGTTTTAGACACTTTCTCTTCCGTCTCCTTCGAGCAAACTATCTCCGCCAATCAGGTGGTTGCGCAGGCGGCGTATATTGCCGTTCACGTTCGCGCGAAAAATTCGGATTGCTGCTCCAGCCATAAGCGGGCGGAGGCGGCGCGCCCGCCAATTCTTTTGCCTGCGCATCGTAAAAACTTTTGCCCTGCTCGCCCGTTAAAAACATAAAAGTAAAAACGCACAGCCCCGTTCCCATTGGGAAGTTTAGCGCGGCTAACACGCCTGAAATATACGCGGCCGATTTCGCCCACGATTTTCGCTTTAGCAATCCATATCCGGCGACGAACGCAGGTATCGTTAATAACAGATAAAATGCTCCCACGATCAGCGTAACGAGCAGCATAATGCCGAAAGCAACACCGCCGCCGCGTTCACCTCCGGCAATCGCAGCAAACATCAAAGCAAGCAGGAAAGGAAATGTAAACAAGGATATTATGAGCATCAGGAACGCGTTATACCCGCCATAGACGAGATGAGCGATTCCCAAAAATTTATTCTGCTCCTGCGGCGTCATTTCAATTTCTTCCTTTCATCTTTCCACCGCCATTGCCACGGCGTTGCCGCCGCCCAAACACAAAGCGACGAGTCCGCGCCGCGCGTTGCGGCGTTTCATCTCGTAAAGAATCGTTGTCAGCAGACGCGAACCCGATTGCCCGATGGCGTGGCCGAGCGCGACCGCGCCGCCGTTGACGTTGACGCGCTCCGGGTTCATATCGAGTTCTTTCATGATCGCCACCGCCTGCACGGAAAAGGCTTCGTTAAGCTCGATCAGCTCGACTTCGCTTAAAGCCCAGCCTGCTTTCTTCAAAACTTTCCGGATCGCTTCCACCGGAGCCATCATCACAAGCTCCGGTTGAATCCCCGAAGTCGCCTGCGCAACGATCCGCGCCATGGGCTCGACGCCTAACTTTTGCGCTCGCTCTAACGATGTTACAACTAAAGCCGATGCACCGTCGTTGACGCCCGGAGCGTTTCCCGCTGTCACTGTTCCCGCTTCTTTAAACGCCGGTTTCAATTTCGCCATCGCTTCAAGCGAAGCGTCTTCGCGCACGGACTCATCCGTGTCGAACACAACGGGCGGCGCGCCCTTCTTGCCCGGAATCTCAATCGCTACAATCTCATCTTTAAATTTTCCGGCTTTAATCGCGGCCGACGCTTTGCGATGCGAATTGTAAGCGTATTCGTCTTGCTGCTCGCGCGTCACCCCATAGCGTTCGGCAACGACCTCGCCCGTGTTACCCATGTGGTAATTTTCAAACGCGCACCACAACCCATCATTGATCATCGAATCAACCAGCACGCCGTTGCCGAGACGATAACCTTCGCGCGCCTTCGGAAGCACATAAGGCGCATTGGTCATTGATTCCATGCCACCGGCGACAACAATATCGGCATCGCCTAACAACACGCTATGCGCCGCCATCATCACGGCTTTAAGTCCCGATCCGCAGACTTTATTGATCGTCACCGCAGAGACGCCAAACGGAATGCCGCCGCGCAATGCCGCTTGTCTGGCGGGATTTTGCCCTAAGCCCGCTTGGATCACGTTGCCCATAATCACTTCATCAACGTCTTCCGGTCGCACTCCGGCGCGCCTGACGCTCTCGCGCACCACCATCGCGCCTAAATCCGTCGCTGAAAAACTCTTCAGCGCGCCTTGAAACTTTCCCGTCGGCGTGCGCGCTGCGCTAACTATTACCGCTTCTTGTCTCTCAGACATAATGCTTACTCCTTAAAATTTCCTTCATCGAAGCTGAAATCAATATGGACGTTATTATTCTTCGACCTTACTATTTTGTTAATCGTGATTGGTGTATTAGATGCCAATTTTCGATTATACGTTCGCACAAAGGCGTGTCAAGCAAATGACGGTTGACGTTGGGCGGCGTGGCACAATGAAAAGTTGTTAATTGAAAATTTTCGCGTTGCAGTGTTAGACTCTCGCGCAGCAATTGTCTGAAACTTTCTTTCGCGCTTCCAATAAATTTATGCAAGCCCTTATTCTCGCTGGCGGCAAAGGCACACGACTCCGCCCGCTCACCGTCTATACGCCGAAACCGGTCGTCCCGATCTGCAATCGCCCGTTTCTGCTTTATCAAGTTGACACGCTGAGGGGCGCAGGGATCACCAACATCACGCTTTCGCTTTCTTACCAACCGCAAAAGATCGAACAACAACTCGGCGACGGCTCCGACTATGGGGTGCATATCAAGTACACCACCGAACCGCAACCGATGGGCACTGCGGGCGCTTACAAATTCGCCGAAGAACACATCCGAGAACCGACCGTCGTCTTTAACGGCGACATCTTGACCGACATTGATCTCAAAGCCGTCATCCGTCAACACAAAGAGCGCAATGCAACGGCGACCATCGTTTTAACTCCGGTCGAAAATCCGAGCGCTTACGGACTCGTCGAAACTGACGCGGAGGGGCGCGTGCTGCGCTTTCTCGAAAAACCGAAGGCAGAAGAAATTAAAGTCAATACGATCAACGCCGGAACCTACGTGCTCGAACCCTCTGTGCTCGATTTGATTCCGGCGGGCGAAAATTATTCGTTCGAGTACAATCTGTTTCCCGATTTGCTCGCGCGCGGCGAAAAGTTTTACGCGCACGTCCCGGAAGCGAGTTATTGGATCGACATCGGAACACCGGAGCGTTACCTGCAGGTTCATCACGATCTGCTTGCGGGGCGCGTCGGCGGCGGCAAACAGTTTGAGCGTCGCGGCACGTTCGAGTCGGCGACCGCCGCCACGATTGATGAGCAATCCGTAGTGGCAAACGACTGCGTGCTCAAACCCGGCGCTGAAGTAATCAATTCGGTGCTAGGTGAAGGTTGTTACATTGAAGAAAAGGCGCGCATTGAAAACTCGGTCGTCTGGGCGCACACGCGCGTAGGCGCGGGCGCGCAGGTTTCAAACGCGATCATCGGGCGCGGCTGCCACATCGGGCGCTCCGCTCAAATCGAACGCGGAACCGTGCTCGGCGACAAAACTTCGCTCACCGATTACACATATACCGGAGACGCTCAATGAGCGATAGAATCGAGCGCACGCCTATACGCTTCGGCACGGATGGCTGGCGCGCCGTCATCGCCCGCGATTTCACTTTCACGAACCTCGAACGTGTCGCGCAAGCCTATGCCGATTACACGCTTCAACAGAGAACCGATTCCGCGACAACGGACAAACCGCGCGGCAGGCAACTTGTCATCGTCGGCTACGACCGCCGCTTTCTCTCTGAGAAGTTCGCGCAGCGCGCGGCGGAAGTGCTGGCGGGCAATAATTTGGAAGTAGTTTTGTTCGACACAGACGTGCCAACGCCCGTCGTCTCTTGGGCAGTGCGTCAATGCGCGGCCGTCGGCGGCGTGATGATCACGGCTTCGCACAATCCGCCGGAGTTTAATGGTTTCAAGATTAAAGCTGCGTGGGGCGGAAGCGCGCCGCAAGAGACGACCCGCGCCGTCGAAAGCCTTGTTGACCAGAACGCTCCGCAGCGCGGCGAAGTAGCTGACGGCAACGTAAAGCTACTCGAAGATGCAGTCATCAGTTACAAAGAACAGATCGCAAACTTCATTGATCTCGAAAGATTGCGCCGTAGTAGTGGCTTGGTCATCATTGATCCGATGCACGGTGCGGGCGGTCGCTGGGTTGAAAGTTTCTTGCAGGGCGGGAATCTGAAAGCGGAAACGATTCGCGCGGAACGCGATCCGCTTTTCGGCGGCGTTAATCCCGAACCGATTGATCAGAATCTTGAGC
>JACDAW010000126.1 GCA_013695245.1 Pyrinomonadaceae bacterium
ATAAGACCAGCGCGATTGTTGATAGCCGAGCGCCCACAGTGGCGGCATCGGCGCACGTCCCGTCAATTCCGTATAGTCGCGCAAGACGGAAGCCGGAGCGCCATCACCGCCCGTAAACACGTAGTAATTTAATTCGCCGCCCGTTGCTCCGAAGGTGTAACGCTCCGGCGATGTTTTGCCCATGTCGAAGCGACTGCGGTAAGTGTTATCAAAGAACAATCCGTAAGCGTGCCCTTTGCGAAGAGCGATGAAGAAAGGGATCGTTTGATAAACGGGATCGGTCGCGGGCGGGTAGGCGTAAGTGTCTGTGTTCCACATCGCCATCACTTGATTGTGCCGCGACATCGGCAGCGCCTTTTCGCCAAAACCGTAGTAAGTTTCCGTCTCATCGCGCCGCTTCGTCGCTTCAAACTCGCCTGTCTCCGGATCAAACATGGCGGGACGCTTCGGATCGTCTTCAACAATAAAACGATTCTCCGCGTCGAGAACACTGACGAGAAACGGGCGACGATTGATCACTACACGCGCGCCATCTGCCGCCGTCAACTCTACGCGCTCCGTTGTTTCGCGCAAGACAATTTTGGTGACGGGACGCTCCTTCTTTAGGACAGCATAAGATTCATCCGGCTCAAACGCCCCGCGCGGCGTGAGTCGCACGCGCACAGTGTTCGGCGAAACGAAACTGATAAACGCCTGCGCGCCACTCGAAAGCGCCAGACGCACGCCCGCGCCTTCACGCGAAACTCGCACGACATCGCCCGCCGTGCGCCACGCTCCCTGCGCGCTTGAGTCAGCAAGCAAAACGCCGCACGCACAAAGCAGAAGCGCAATGAACGTGCGGCGTTGGAAATAGAAGTTGCGGTTCATGACTTATGGTTGGAGACGAGCTTTAAGAACCCGCCCCCTCTTTCAAGTGCTTGTCGAACCACTCAAGCACCGTGTTGTGCCAGAGTTCCGAGTTCTGCGGTTTAAGAATCCAATGACCTTCATCAGGGAAGTAAAGGAGTTTTGATTCAACGCCCTGACGCTGCAAGGCGGTGAACAACTGCAAGCCTTCGCCGATGGGCACGCGATAATCAATCTCGCCGTGCGTGACGAGCATTGGCGTTTTGAAGTTCTTGACGAATCGGTGCGGCGACCAACGCTCATACATTTCCGGGTTCGTCCACGGCGATCCCTTAAACTCCCATTCCGTAAACCAAAGTTCTTCCGTCGCGCCGTACATGCTCGCCAAGTTAAAGACGCCCGCGTGCGAAACTAAGGCTTTAAACTTGAAGCGCGGATCGTCGTTGTGCCCTTCGATCCAATTGACCATGTAGCCGCCGTAGGAAGCGCCCGCCGCGCCGATTCGCTCGCGGTCAACGTAAGGCTTGGCGGCCATCTCGGCCACGCCGTTCATAATGTCAGTGAAGACCTTGCCGCCCCAGTCGCCGGAGATGTCGTCGGTGAATTGTTGCCCGTAGCCCGTGCTCCCACGCGGGTTCGGCATGAAGACAACGTAACCGCGCGCCGCATAGATTTGCGGATTCCAGCGATAGCTCCACGCATCGTTCCACGCGCCCTGCGGCCCGCCGTGAATAAGCGCGATCATCGGATACTTGCGCGAGGCGTCGAAGTCCGGCGGCTTGACGATAAAGCCGTGAATCTTTTTATTCTCCGCGCCCATCCATTCCGTTTCTTCGACGGGGCGAAGATTGAACGCGGTGAGAAACCCCTCGTTGATCTTCGTCAACTGCGTGACTCCGCTTCCGTCCACAACCGCGCGGAAAATTTCTGCGGGCTTCGTCGCGCTGTTACGCGAAAAGACGAGCGTGCGATTGTCGCGCGCAATCTTCACATCATCGTTAATTCCGCCCTCGATGATTTTGCGCGGCGCGCCGCCCGCCACAGTGATCTCATAAAGAGGTTGACGCCCACGTTCCGGCGCGGCGAAGTAAATCTTTTTTGAATCAGGCGAAAACGCGAAGCCTTCGACGTAGGAATCAAAGCCTTCAGTGATCGAGCGCGCCTGTCCGCTCTTTCGGTCGTAGAGCATCAAGCGCCAACGGTCGCTTTCAAATCCGGCTTTGGCCTGCGAGCGATACGCGATAAAGCGTCCGTCCGGCGAATAAAGCGGCGATAAATCCGCGC
The DNA here is from genome assembly GCA_013695245.1 of Pyrinomonadaceae bacterium. GTDB lineage: Bacteria > Acidobacteriota > Blastocatellia > Pyrinomonadales > Pyrinomonadaceae > JACCYN01. Next base: position 2,131 of record JACDAW010000126.1, read on the forward strand.
CGCGATTCGCTTCCGTGATCCGCTTCGGCGCGCCGCCCGCGACAGGGACGATAAAGATGTCGCCGTTCGTTGAAAGAGATTCGTCCTTATCAGTGTTGGAAGCAAAAGCGAGTTCTTTCGAGTCGGGCGAGAAAGCGTAGTCAGTGGGGCCGCCAAGACTGAATGGGGGGGCGTCCGCATCGCCCGGTGTCATGTCGCGCGCTGTGCCTCCTGCGCTCGGCACGATGAAGATGTGCGTGCGTTTACCTTCCTTCCACGAAGTCCAGTGGCGGAAAAGAAGACGATCCGCCAACTTCGCCTTCACCTTGCTGGCTTCGGCCGCATCACCGCGTTGCTTATTACACGCATCGTCTTTGCACTCAGGATAAATGTCCGACACGAAAGCGAGCATCGAGCCGTCCGGTGACCACACCGCGTCGCCCGCGCCCGTCGAAATGTTCGTCACCTTGCGCGGTTCACTGTTCGGCGCAGCCATATCCATCACATAGATTTGCGGCGTGCCTTCTGGCGCAGCGACGAAAGCCAAAAGCTTCCCATCCGGCGACCAACGCGGCGCAGACACCGATACATTCATGCGCGTCATCAACTGTCGCGGCGCGCCGCCCGCCGTCGGCATGAGGTAGATGTTCGTCCGGCTGCGGTTCGCCGCCTTGTCAACATCCGTGATCGTAAAGGCGACGGTCGCGCCGTCCGGCGAGAGTTGCGGATCGCCTACGCGCCGGACTTGTAGCAGATCATTAACGGTAAACGGTCGCACCCCTTGCGCGTGGACGGCTTGCGCCATCACAACAAGCGCGAGCGCAACGGCGACGGACAAGATTCTCAATGGCTTCATAAATCTCCTTCCTGATTCTCTGTAAATGAGAGCGCGTTTTTACTTTTGAGAGTTTTGTTTGTTCCTTATCGCTTGCCCTGATTTGATGAACTTTTGCCGCTCTCTGAGTTTGAAAACAAGTTCGATCTTTTTCTCAAACGGAAGCGCGGCGAGCAAGCGTCTATGCTTCTCTTTCTCTTTGATCATTTCGCTGATGTCTGGATACTTCTTCATGTATTGAATTTGTATTCATTCTCTTTCCACTTCCGCGTCAAATCATATTTCTTCAACACGGTATTCAGCGAGCGCATATTCACCGCGCGCTGTTCCAAGAACATGCTGATACGCAGGTAATCTTTAGTCCGTCCCGTCTGGAGCATAATGGCGACTAAATGTTCGGCGCGCATGATGCGCGTCGTCACGCGGTCGTACTTGATCGTTTGCGCCTTGCGCACCGCTTCTTCCGTAAGCGAATTGAAAACGGGCAAGAACTGAACGGGAAAACCTTCGATGTAAACAAACGCGCCTTCCGCTTTGTAGCCGCGCGCCGAGAGGAATTCGTAAATAGGAGCGAGTATCGCCAACTCGTTGCCCGCCGCGCTCACCTGAAAGAAAACGTCAATGTCTGCTGTATCAAAAGGTTCAAGATAGTATATCGCCCCGACAGCTCCACCAATCGCATATTCATCGATCACGCCCTCTCTGATCATTCGATTAAGAATTTTGAGCGTTTCCTTCACAAACTTACTTTCTGGCGCCGAGAGCAACTTTCCATTTTAGTTTCGCGCGCCTCGTTCGTAAATAACTTTGCCGTCGAAGATCGTCATCACGGCTTCGGTTTGTAAAATCTCCTGTGGTTTTATTGAAAGCAGATCTCGCGAGTGGACGACGAGGTCGGCGAGCATTCCCGGTGCGATCTGTCC
>JACDAW010000139.1 GCA_013695245.1 Pyrinomonadaceae bacterium
GTTAATAACGGAGCCGACGGGACTCGAACCCGCGACCTCCGACGTGACAGGCCGGCGTTCTAACCAACTGAACTACGACTCCAAAAGAATTTTCAAATTTGTATTGGTAGGCACGGAGGGACTCGAACCCCCAACCTCTTCCTTGTAAGGGAAGCCGTCTACCATTGACATACGCGCCTTTAGTCGGCACTTGATAACGAAAAGCCGGAAAATTGTCTCCGTCAGGCGTTACCAATTTTCAAATGAGAACCTACGCGAGCGACCCGGAAGCGATATCCTAAGTGCATAGTTGCTGCGGTGTCAAGCCGATGCGTAAGGTTTTATAATAACCAAACAGGCAATGCTTGATCGCTATCATCGCGCGCGGTTGCGGGTTTTTCCTTCGGTCGCTCATCTTCCTTATGTGGTAAAGCGGCGTCTGTCCCGGAAGTCGCATCAGACGCTTTATCGCTCGGCGCGCGTTTGGCGAGCGGGTTGATGATCATCTCTTCAACTTGTTTGTCGAGCCTTCCGATTACAGACATTGAATTAGTTTCCCTTTTGAAGAACAAAGAAAAGTAGTTATATTTAAGGAATCATGATCTTTAAGTTTAATTCTCGATGGCTGCATTCGCCAAAACGAAAGTCGCAGATTTCCGTCCAACTGACAAGTTCGCTCGTCTGCATTCTCAGTGTGCTCTTTATCTGCGCCGCTCTGCAAGCGCAACAGGCGAATCGCACGGAACGCCCGCGCCGCGTCGGTGCAAGGCCTGAAACGCCGACCGGAGCGCCGACTCCTCCCCTGCCTCAATCAAGCGCCGACACTTCCGCGCCGGATGATGAAGACGAAGTGGTGAGAGTCGAAACCGATCTTGTCACCGTGCCGGTCGTCGTCACCAATTCGCAGGGCGGGCAAGTCGCAGCGTTGCGTGCTGAGAATTTTCGCCTCTACGAAGATAATAGGCCGCAACAAATCGCCAACTTCTCCGCCACAGAAGCCCCCTTTGAGGTCGCGTTGCTCTTAGATACTTCAGGCTCGACGCGCGCCGAAGTTAATCTTATTCGCCGCGCCGCCCACCTCTTCGTTAACGCTCTGCGCGCTGGCGACCGTGTCGCCGTCCTTGCCTTTAACACCGCAGAAGATAGCGATGAACGGCTCGCAACAGTCGAGATCAAAATTGAATTAACAAGCGAACGCGAAAAATTGCACCGCGCCATTGAATTAATCGGAGCCAGCAGCGGCACTCCTTACTATGACGCTCTTGGGCGAGTGGCTAACCGCGTCTTTCGCGATGCGCCGCGCGAAGAGGTACGCGGCCGCCGCTCTCTCGTCGCCTTAACCGACGGCGTTGATTCAACGAGCGACGAAGATTATAGAGAGGCGCGCGCCGCGCTTCTCGGTCGCGGCGTGATCTGCTATTTTGTGCAAATCAATACAGAGGATTTCGTCGAAGAGCGTTTGCTAAAGGATTGCGCGGACGACGGCACGTTGCGTCTATCGCGCACGCAACTACAGCGTTACCGCCGCATCTTTGTGCCGCGCGCCGACGCTTCCGAATACGCTAACTTCTGCCGCCTCGGAGAATTTCAGCGAATGCAGATCAGCCGCGATCTCTATAACCTTGCCCGCCGCGAAATGAGCGAGTTGGCTAAAGAATCAGGCGGGAAAACTTTTCCGACCGTCGATCTACAGGACGCGCGCCGCGCCTTCGCCCAAGTCGCCGCCGAGATCGGCATGCAGTACAGTTTGAGTTATTATCCGACGAATAAAGATCGCAGCGGTCGTTTTCGCAAAATTCGCGTTGAAGTCAAAAGCATTGCGGGCGCGCAGGTTCGCGCCAGAGAAGGATATACTCGCTAGCCCAACTCGGACGAAGACAATCGCCGCAATCGAATTTTAGAAAAGTGTAGAGCGAGGAAAATCATCTTTCATGGCTAACCATTTCAACTTTGATCGCGTTTGTTTGCTCGTGCTCGATAGCGTCGGGATCGGCGCGATGCCGGACGCCGAAGCGTGGGGCGATGCGGGCTGCGACACGCTCGGACACATTGCGGAAAAATATGACTTACGTTTGCCGAACTTAGAGGCTTACGGTTTGGGAAACATTCGACCGTTGCGCGGAGTGTCGCCCGCCGAGAATCCGCGCGCCGCCTACGGACGTTGCGCGCTGCTCTCAAACGGCAAAGACACGACGACGGGACACTGGGAGATCGCCGGAATAATTTTAGAACAAGCTTTTCCAACTTACCCGCACGGCTTTCCGCCCGATGTGATCGAGAGCTTTGTGCGCGCGACGAATATTCCCGGCGTGCTCGGCAACAAAACGGCTTCCGGCACGGAGATTATCAAAGAACTCGGCGCGGAGCACGTCAAAACGGGCAAGCCCATCGTTTACACTTCCGCCGATTCCGTCTTTCAGATCGCGGCGCACGAAGATGTTATACCCTTCGCGCGCCTTTACGAAATTTGTGAGCGTGCGCGAGATATTTTGCGGGGCGAACACGAGGTCGGGCGCGTGATCGCACGTCCGTTTGAAGGCGCACCGGGCGCGTTTCAAAGAACCGAGCGACGACATGACTACGCCGTGCCGCCACCCGCCGATAATCTACTCGTCAAACTCGCCACGGCAAATCTCGACGTTGTCACCGTCGGCAAAGTAGCGTCCGTCTATGATGGCGCAGGCGTGACGCAAGATTTGCCAGCGAAGAATAACGATCAATCAATTGAGCAAACCATCAACGCGCTACGTGCGAATTCACGCGGACTTGTCTTCTCAAACCTTGTTGACTTCGACATGCTTTACGGGCATCGCCGCGACTTAGAAGGCTACGCCCGCGCGCTTGAACATTTCGACGAACGCTTGCCCGAAATCGAAAGCGCTTTGCGCCCGCGCGATCTTTTGATCATCACCGCCGATCACGGCAACGATCCGGCTTATCGGGGCGCGGATCACACGCGCGAATACACGCCACTGCTCGTCTATGGCGCGGGTGCGCAAGCGGGCGTTGAACTAGGAACGCGCCGCAGTTTGTCCGACATCGGGCAAACCATTGCAGATAATTTCAAAGTGCGCCTTAGCGCTGGAGAAAGTTTTCTGCGTCAGATTGTGAAGGAAAGCCGATGAGCGACAAACGAGTACGAACGATCTGTTTTTTATGCGGCGCGCTTTTCGTCGTTGCGCTTTGCTACGCAACTTCAAATGCGCAAGCTGGACGGCGGCTGCCCGCTTCCTCCGAAGCGACCTTTCCGGCTGATGCGCCTTCGCAAACTCAAACGCCGCAAACTCAACAGAGGACGGGCGACGCTGTGAAGACTCAACCGAGCTTGATGACGTGTCGTTGTCTTGAGCGCGCGGGAGAATTTGAGCAGGTGGAGGATGCCGCAAGCGCCGCGTCCGGCGAAACGAGCTACTGGCGCAACCAGCTTTCAACGCCTGCCACGATCCTCTCGAAGCCGCCCGCCGTTTACACCAAACAGGCGCGACGCCATTCAACCGCCGGAGTCGTTTTAGTTCGCGTCGTGCTCGCTGCGACCGGCAGAGTGACGCGCGTCGAAGTACTTAAAGGTTTGCCCGACGGGTTGACGGAGAACGCCATCAGCGCAGCCTGTCGCATCAAGTTTAAGCCTGCTATGAAGGATGACCGCCCTGTGGCGCAACAGGTGGTGGCCGAATACACTTTCAAGATTTATGATTCGCCGTTCTTTTTGCCGCGATGATAGCCTTTTTAGTTTGTATTAAAGGAGCGAAGGAGTAATTCGGAACATCGCCGCAGAGCAATGCCAAAGCGCGCGATCTTGGTTCAGACGATGAGCGAGTCAACGTCCAGCATGAGGTCGGGAAGAATACGAGAAGCAAAGGATTCGCCCGTTTTAAATATCCTGATCGTTTGATACGAGCCATCAGCGGGTTTGGTATAAACTTCGATTTCGCTCTTCTTTAGATTTATCAGCCACACTTCGGGAATATTTGCGCGCGCGTAGAGCGACGTTTTCACCGTGCGGTCATACTCAACGGAAGTATCCGCCACTTCAATAAGCAACAACACGTCGGCGGACTTAGGATGCTCACCCGCGTAGAAGTCCTCGCGTGGCAGAAGCAGTGAGATGTCGGGCTGCGGCTCGGAAAAATCATCGAGCCTGATCGGACTTTGCACACGCACAATGGCTGTTTTGCCTGCGAAGCGATTTAAGAGAAAATTAACTATTCGATCAATACACGCCGCGCGGCGGCTGCCGATAGGACTCATCTCGACGATCTCACCTTCGATAAGTTCAACGCGGTCATCTTCAGAGAGAATCCCGGCCTCAGCCATGCGATAATACTCTTCGACGTTGAAACATCGCTTTGCAATTAGGGTTGACATAAGTCTTTAGCCGTTCTTAATGACCTCGCCTCGCGCGGTAAAGATATATTCTAAATCATCGCGCCGCAAAGCGAAACGCTTACGTGCTTTTTAGAACGGCGATGTATGGCAAATTACGATAGCGTTCGGCGAAGTCGAGACCATAGCCGACAACAAAGGCATCGGGTATTTGAAAGCCGAGGTAATCAATTTGCACGTCACGTTCGCGCCGCTCATATTTGTCGAGCAGCGCGGCGAGGCGCACGCTTGATGCGCCGCGTTGGTGAAGCGTGGCGAGCAAGTAAGAGAGCGTGAGTCCCGTGTCAACGATGTCTTCGACAACAAGAATATCGCGTCCCTCAACCCCCACGTCTAAATCTTTCACGATGCGCACCTCGCCCGATGTGCGCATACTCATGCCGTAGCTTGAGATCGCCATAAACTCTAAGCCAATCGGCAGATCGATGGCGCGCATCAGATCGCTCGCAAAAATGCACGCCCCCTTAAGCACGCCGACGAGCAGCGGGTTGCGACCAGCATAATCGTTTGTGATCTGTTGTCCTAATTCGCCGATACGCGTTTGAATTTGTTCGGCAGTAAAAAGCGGTTCGAGTTGCGGGTTTGCGAATTCCGATGAAGCGGCGAAAGAAGGTGTAGTCAAGATTGCCTCCGGCTCGATCAAATTTTAAATACAACGTTTGTTCGTTCGGCTAAAGGGCGGGCGGGAAGTTTGCGCGCGCGCCTCGTGGTGCGACATACTAAGTAGCTTGGCGGGAAAAATCAATTTACAGGAAATATTTGTGAAGAGAAAAATCGAAAATAGATGTTTGTTCCTCCTCGCGCTTCTTTTGCTTTGCCCGCCCTCATTCGCGTCCTATGCGCAAAACGCTCGCGGGAGAACGAGCAACAGGACGCGCTCGCAAACCGCCGCGCCGCCTAACTCTACTTCACCGCGCGATGTTAATGTGCGCGGGACGGAGCGCGCCGTTGACGCAAGCGTGCCGGATGATCCGTCCGTCACCTCAATTGTGGCTCCTTACAGAGTTAAGGTCGCGGAACTAAATCGCGTGATCGGCACGCTCGAAGGCGAACTCTTAAAGCGCGGCATCGGCGGCGGCTCACTCGGAAATTTCGTCGTTGATGCAATACGCGATCAGGCGACGAAGGCTCTGGGGCGACCCGTTCTGCTCGCCGTCTCGAACACGGGCGGGATGCGCAAGAACCAGATCGCGGCGGGCGAACTGCGTGCGAGCGATGTGTTTGAACTGCTGCCGTTTGAGAATAAGATCGTCGCTCTAGATTTAACCGGCGAACAGTTGTTGCGCTTTTTGAAAATCGTTGTTGCACAACGCGACGCGCAGTCCGGCGCGCGCATCATCTATCGCACGGGACAAGATAAAACTAACGAACTCGTCAGCATTAAATTTGTCGGCGCGAATTCCGAAACCGAAATTGACCCGGCTGCCACCTACACCATCGTTACCATTGATTATCTTGTTAATCGTGGCGGCAGCTATGCCGTCCTCCAAGAATCAAAAAACGTGCGCCCGTTGGGACTTACGATCCGCGAAGTGGTGCTAAATTACATTCAAGCTGAGGCGGCGGCGGGACGCACGATCAAAGGACGACTCGACGGGCGTTTTCAATTTGATCGCAGCACTTCAGCCGGAGGGGAAGACACGAAAGATCAGCCACAATGATTACACGACGAAAATTCATCACCGCTTCCGCCGCTTGCACAACCGGCCTCGCGCTTGGCAGTTCAACTGCGCTGCAACTCGCCCGCGCCCGCTCGGTTGATTCCTTCGCTGCGCCTTTGCTCGAACCCAAACCCGGCGAAAAGCTGATCACGATTCTGCACACGAACGATACGCACTCGCAGATCGATCCGTTGCCTGCCAATGATCGCAACGCGGGCAAGGGCGGCGTCGCCCGTCGCGCCACGCTCGTGAAGCGCGTGCGCAAAGAAAATCGGAATACCTTGCTCATTGACGCGGGCGATGCGTTTCAAGGCACGCCGTACTTTAATCTCTATCGCGGCGAAGTAGAATTTAAAGCGATGACTGCTATCGGCTATGACGCGATGACGCTCGGCAACCACGATTTTGATAACGGCGTTGACGCGCTCGCCTCGGCGATGAAATTCGCCAGTTTCGATTTCGTTTCGACGAACTACGACGTACGCGGCACAAAAATCGAATCGCGCGTGAAGCCTTACGTCGTGCGCAATCTCGGCGGCGTGCGCGTCGGCCTTTTCGGACTCGGCATCAAACTCGAAGGCTTAAATCCGCCGGACTCAATTCGCGGAA
>JACDAW010000169.1 GCA_013695245.1 Pyrinomonadaceae bacterium
GAACGGAGGAGGGCGGACGTTTTCGTCTCAACCTCGACTATTTCCGGCATCACGCCGAAGGCGTGGACATGACATGGGATGAAGGCTCTCCCGTGATCGGTCGCATCTTCTCAGATGAGTACGCAAAGCGTTTCGGCCCACCGCGCGAAAAAGGCGCGCCGCTTACCGCACGTGAGGAAGACATCGCAGCAAGCCTCCAAGCCAGACTCGAAGAAGTAGGCTTTCATATCTTAAATCACTTACACGAAAGAACAGGTCTAACCAACTTGGGGTTGTCAGGCGGCGTTGCGCTCAACTCTGTGATGAACGGTAAGATACTTACGCACACGCCGTTTCGTCGCATCTTTGTACAGCCAGCAGCAGGCGATAACGGCACGGCCATCGGCGTCTGTTATCAAATCTATAACGGCATTCTTAATCAGCCGCGCGGCTATACGATGGAGGGGGCATACACGGGGCCTGAATTTTCGGATGACGAGGTACGCAAGGCGCTAGATGCAAGCGGGCTTGAATACGAAAGCTATTCGGACGCGGAGGTGACGCGGCGCGCCGCTGCCGACATTGCAAGCGGCGCGGTGATGGGTTGGTTTCAAGGGCGAATGGAGTTTGGCCCGCGCGCTCTTGGCAACCGCTCGATAATCGTTGATCCGCGTCGCGCCGATATGAAGAATATTTTGAATGAGCGAATAAAAAAGCGCGAGCCGTTTCGCCCGTTTGCGCCCTCAATTCTCGAAGAACACACGGGCAGCTATTTTGAACAGACACATCCTGCGCCGACGATGTTAATGGTTTACCAGATCAAGCCGGAGCGTCGCGCCGAGATTCCAGCAGTTACTCATGTTGACGGTTCAGGCCGGCTCCAAACTGTTTCGCGCCGCGTCAATCCGCGCTATTATCAACTGATTTCGGATTTTTACGAGATTACGCGCGTGCCCGTTGTTCTTAACACTTCATTTAATGAAAACGAACCGATTGTTTGCTCGCCGCAACATGCGATTGACTGTTTTATGAAAACGCGCATGGATGTCCTCTACATCGGCAACCATGCGGTGCGGCGCACACCCCTTGTAAAGTGATTCGAGAACAATAATTTAATGACGGATTCATTAACAAGTATTACTACACGCATTAATAAAAATTTCATAGGAAATCGCTATCATGGCTAAACGCGCATTGATTACTGGTATTACGGGGCAGGACGGCTCTTTTCTAACGGAGTTGTTGCTGGAAAAAGATTACGAAGTTTACGGCATGATTCGCCGCTCATCATCATTCAACACAGAGCGAATTGATCATCTTTATCAAGACCCGCACGAACCCGACACGCGATTGCGACTCGTCTATGGTGATCTTAACGATTCAAGTTCGCTCAATTCGATTTTGCGGCAGATTGAGCCGGACGAAATCTATAATTTAGGCGCGCAGTCGCACGTCCGCGTCAGTTTCGACGTGCCGGAATACACGGGAGAGGTAACTGGCTTAGGGTGTGTGCGTTTGCTCGAAGCCATACGCGACATAGGCATGCAACCGAAGTTTTATCAAGCTTCATCGTCAGAGCTTTACGGCAAGGTTCATGAAGTGCCACAAACGGAGAAGACACCATTTTACCCCCGCTCGCCCTATGGTTGTGCTAAAGCTTATGCATACTATATTACGGTCAACTACCGGGAATCTTATAATCTGTTTGCCTGCAACGGAATTCTGTTTAATCATGAGTCAGAGCGGCGCGGCGAAACTTTTGTGTCGCGCAAGATTACGCGCGCCGCAACACGAATCAAGTTGGGTTTGCAGGATAAACTTTATCTCGGCAATCTTGATGCTCAACGCGATTGGGGTTATGCGAAAGATTATGTCGAGGCGATGTGGCTGATGATGCAAGCCAAGGTGCCGGATGATTATGTGATCGCAACTGGCGCAACGCGTTCGGTCAGAGAATTCCTTGATGAAGCTTTCGATTATCTTGAAATCGATTGGAAAAAATATGTTGAAAAAGACCCACGCTACTATCGTCCCGCTGAAGTTGAGCTGCTTTTGGGCGACGCGAATAAGGCGAAGCGTGAACTGGGTTGGGAGCCAAGAGTAAGCTTCAAGGAAATGGTGCGGATAATGGTTGATCACGATCTAAAGCTCGCACAGCACGAACTCGCTATGCAGGAAGTAAAAAGCCAAGTCGCTACAAATAAAGCGCGCTGGGGAGCTTCATGAGATGGTAATTGGAATGAATGAGCTTCTGGTAAACAAAAAAATCTGCGTCACGGGCGGCAACGGCTTTCTTGGTCGTCGTGTGGTTGCGCGTCTCACCGAACAGGGATGTCGGGACGTGTTCGTGGTGCGCCGTGAGCAGTATGATCTAGTCGAGAAGGAAGCTGTTGAGCGTCTTTATCATGAGCGGAAACCGCAAGTGTTGATTCATCTTGCGGCAGTCGTGGGCGGCATCGGAGCAAACGCCGCGAACCCCGGTCGTTTCTTCTATGATAATTTGATGATGGGCGCGCATTTGATCGAGGGCGCGCGAAAGTATGGCGTGGAGAAGACCGTTATCGTCGGAACTATTTGCGCGTATCCAAAGTTTACTCCGGTGCCGTTTAAGGAAGAGGATTTATGGAACGGTTTCCCGGAAGAAACAAACGCTCCTTACGGAATTGCGAAAAAAGCTTTACTTGTGCAGGCGCAGGCGTACCGCGAGCAATACGGAATGAATATTATTTACCTGCTGCCGGTGAACCTGTACGGACCGGCTGATAATTTCGATCCACAGTCGTCGCATGTTATTCCGGCACTGATCAAAAAATGCGTTGACGCAGTCGAGGCAGGCCAGGAAAAGATCGAAGTATGGGGAACGGGAAACCCGACGCGCGAATTCCTCTTTGTTGATGATGCGGCGGAAGGCATTGTACTAGCGACCGAGAGGTACGATGGGCGCGATCCTGTAAATCTTGGATCAGGGCGGGAGATTAGCATCCGCGAATTAACAAATGTGATTGCTCAAGAGACGGGCTACAGGGGAGAGATCGTATGGAATGCGACGAAACCGGATGGGCAGCCGCGCCGCGCGCTCGACACTTCCCGCGCCGAAAAGCTGTTCGGGTTTCGCGCGCGCACTCCTTTCGTCGAAGGACTGCGGCGCACCATCGCGTGGTATCTAACATGTCTCGCCACAGAATCGGCGGCAGTTGCACGCTAAGGATTGCGTCATTTTTAGTGCCTTTGCTCTACAGGATTTTCCAGTTAAAACTACGGGTGGCTTGTCTTTGCGTATCATTATCCTTCATCAATTTTTCTATCCTGATCATTCAGCCGTTAGTCAGTTAATGAC
>JACDAW010000229.1 GCA_013695245.1 Pyrinomonadaceae bacterium
TAGGCAACGTGTGGTTCGCCGCCGACGGGCAGGATCGCCAGCGCGAATAGATTCGGATCATCGCCCAACATGCGCTGCAAACGCCCGTCGCTTCCCTGTTCGCTCATTCCGCGCACGCCGCCTGCGAGTTCAAAGGCGCGCGCAAGGCCTGCCACCACGTCGCGGTAGCGCTGTCCGTAAAGTTCTATCTGCCGCGCTTTATCGGCGACAAACTGCGCTTGATAACGACCCTCAATCGAGCGCAACTCGTCGGCACTGCGCCCGGAAAGTATCCATCCGGCAAGCCCGACGGGAAGCAATCCGACGACCAGCAGCATTCCGAGAACAATATAGAGCAGACGTATGCGCCTGTGAGATTCGGGCATGTTTAATTAAAGACTGAAGGAAAAGGCGAGAGCGATGAGAGCGCGAAGCTATTTACCGTGTTGATTCTGCACATCGCCGTCCGGCGTGTATCCCAAAATAATATTAAGCACATCGTCTAGCTTTGTCAACATTGTTTAACCTATTGCATTAAAAGCTTTTGTGTGTTACCCAAAACCTTTGACGATGATCTAGCCGCCTGATAAACCTTTATCATATTAAAGATTGCGCACGCATCCGAAAGAATATCAGTCAAAATAGATTAACATTTAACTGTGATATTTTTACCGACTGTGCGGGCATATTGTGCGTCTAAATTGTTGTGCGAGAGTTGGCGCTTCACTTAGCCGGTAGATTTTAGCAATGAGCATGGTTATGACTGACGAGCAGATGGTCGAGCGGGCGCGCGCTGGCGACCGCGAAGCGTTCGGCGAAATCGTCAAACGCTGGCAACGACGCATCTTTGCTCTCGCCTACGGAATGCTCGGCAGCCACGACGAGGCGAACGACGTGGCGCAGGAGACTTTCTTTTCTGCCTACCGGAATCTACATAATTTTCGCGGTGAAGCCAAAGTTTCATCGTGGCTGCACCGTATCGCCGTCAACCAGTGCATCTCACGGCAAAGAGGACGGAAAGTGCGCCGCGAAGCTCCGCTCGATCCAGACGCGGCTTTCAGCGAAGCAGAGTTTGCGGCCGAAGCTCATGCAGCATCGCCAGCCCGCGTTGCGGAAAGCAGAGCGGTCGCAAAGGATGTTCAGCAAGCCGTCAGTTCTTTGCCGACTGAATTGCGGCAGGTTGTGGTGATGAAAGAGTTTGAGGAGATGACGTTTCAAGAGATCGCCGACGCGCTCGATCTGCCTTTGAGCACCGTTAAGACGCGGCTCTATACCGCGCTCAAACAACTGCGCATGAAACTTGAGAAACACGCGGCGATGGAAAAATGCTGAATAACAGATCGGGTTTCGAGGATTTGAGTTATGACCAACAATTTTGATGCCTCTTGCAACTGCGAACGAAGCGAACATCTGCTTGCTTATCTCTATAATGAAGCGAGCAGCGATGAACGAAAAACTTTTGAGCAACATTTGTCGCAGTGTGTTGCGTGCCGCGAAGAATACGCCGCTCTCGGCGGTGTGCGTGAGGCGATCATCAACTGGCGCGATGAGTCTTTCGCCGCGGCCGCCTCGCTCTACCCCTTTACGCAGCAGAAGCAGCGCGTCGAGAAGCGTTCGGCTCTGGAGGCGGTGAGCGAGTTTCTCCGGCTTGCGCCACTCTGGATGCAAGCGGGCGGGGCGATGGCGGCGCTCGTTGTGTGCACGCTCGCTGCTTTCGCCCTCGTCAATACTGAAATTCGCTGGGAGCAAAACGGGATCGCCTTTAGCTCGAACGCGCGCGACCATGAACGCGCCGCGCCCGCGCCCGCCGCTGCGTCTCAGCCGCAGAAACGTTATTCACAACAAGAGCTTGATGAGATTGTTGCCGAACATGTGCAGCGTGGAATTGAGAATTATAAAGAGCAGACGGCGGAAGCTCGCCAGCTAACGGCGACAACGGAGCCGCGCGAAGCGGATCGTAGATACCCCGTGCGCGAAGCTGCCGTATCTTTCACCGCATCTAACGAGCGAGGAAACAACACGCGCCGCCGCACTCGCGCTTCGACGGCAGCTAATGGATCGCGTGAGCGTCAACCGACCATTGCGCGCCGCAACAGCGACGGAGTTCCGCGTCTCTCCGATCTGCTTGACGTTGTAAATTGAGATTTGTCGGGAAAATTCAGATAACCTGTTATTATTTTCAATGAAACAGATGAGCAACTTCGCTGATAAATTTATCCCCCTCTTCTTCTCTTTCTTCTTTATTGTCGTGCTCGCTTGCCCCGCACGCGCGCAAGAAGTGATTGAGCCGCAGGAAAGCGTGGGCGCGTCTGCGCAGCGCAACGTGCCGCTTCTTCGCTTGTTGAATTTAACTCCCGCGCAACTCGCGCAGATTCGCCGCATCCGCCAAGAAAATCAATCCGAATTGCGCCTGAGCATCGCGCGCGCGCGCGAAGCCCAACGCGCGCTCGACGAAGCGATCTACTCAGAGACGGCCGACGAGCGCGTGATTGAAGAACGCGCCCGCGAATTAGCTGACGCGCAAGCCGCTCACACGCGCCTGCGTGCGCTCACCGAGTTGCGCGTGCGCCGCGTTCTCACCTCCCAGCAATTAAGCATCTTCCGCGACCTACAGATGCAACGCCGCAACGAACGCGAACGTTTACGGCAGCGCAACGTCAACTCCT
>JACDAW010000288.1 GCA_013695245.1 Pyrinomonadaceae bacterium
CTTGAAAAGATTGTGAGCCAGTTCTTTCATTTTCCGAACACGCTTAACAACGAAAGCTCAATTGCTAACTGCGCCCGCATCGTCTTCCGTTACCCATGCAATCAACTTCCGCACTCGCTCCATATAAGTATGACCTGCTTCGGTGACAAAACGATAGCTCGCTTCTGCAATGCGCCGTCGCTCCGTATCGTGCTTGAGGTAAAAAGCGATCTTCTCGCGCGCTTCCTTTGTCGTTTCAAAACACTCGATGGTCTCTCCCTCTTTGAAAAGCTCCAGCACGGCGGGCGTGCGCGTCACAAGGGAGAACGCTCGGCACGCGGGCTGCTCGAAGGTGCGCATGTTCGGTCCCGGCCACGTAGCCGCATCCATTATGTTTAGAAGAATTTTGCTGGCGGTGCAAACCTCCGCGAACATCTCGCCCGTGATTGACTTCCCGCCCCAGCGTGCGCGCAAAGGTGAGCCGGGACGGGTGCGCCGCTTCCAATAATCGCTTCCCCACACGCAGAGATCGAAATCCGTAAGTCGTTCGAGAAATGATTCCCGTTCCGCGCGCCACGTTCCGATGAAAGTGATGTCGTGCGCGAAAGGCGATGCTGAAAAATTGCCGCTCGCTGGGCGGTGCAGTTCCGTGTCGGCCGCAAACGGCAGATAATGCACTCGTCCCGCTCCGAGTTTCGTAAAAGCCTTCATCCATGCCGGAGAAGAGGTTGTCACGCGATCAAAGAACGGCAAACAATTAATGCGGTCGCTATCTAAATTATGCGGGCTGTCAGGGTATAAGCAATAAATCAAAATGTCCGGCGCGCGTACTTTAATTTGCGCGAGCGTTCCGGCGCGCACCCCTTCAGTGCCGATGATAAGGAGCAACTGAGGGCGCAATTCATCTGCCAACTGCAACAACTCCACGTTCGCCTTGCGCAGCCAAGGCTCGACGTGAACGAAGGTGCTGAACAGGTGGCCAAGCCGGTCGCCGCGGGCTACGCGGTGGAGTGCCTGCATCGGCTCCCAAAAATGCACCTGCCATCCTAATCGCTTAAAAGCGCGAGCGTAAGAACTCTCAAGCGAACCGACGCTTGACGTGCCAGCGATCAATACGCTGTGAGTCATTTAGTGCTGCTCCACTATCGCCCGCGATTGCAGACGATGCCGGACGAACATCGCTAATCTGCTTCGCAGCCGCGCAAATAGCGATGATGGAAACGTCAATCCTACAAACGATACGATGAAGTACAGCATGTACAAAAACCCGCGATCCGTAGCTTTCAAAGAATGATGCTCCGCCAGCAGCGTTCCGGGCCACAGGCTTCGCGCAACGCCTACGGCAAAACTCCAATTGGCAATGCGCCGATACTCGAAAAGCCAATGAGGATAAGTCACTGTAAGAATCTGGGTAACAATTCGCCGCAAAGCGCGAGAGCGTTCGTTTTGTGAAACCGACGGGAGCACGGCGTCAGCCGTAACGCGGATCACAGAATCAAGTCCCGTGTGCCGTGACTGAAACGACCAAGCAGCATTCGCCCACTTCGTTGCATAACTAGGAACCGGATTGCCATCAATGCGCACGTCTTTTCTGACAGTGCAAATGTTTATCGCCGCGATGCGCCCGTCACTGGCGGCGATGCGTGAGGCGAGATAAATTTGGTAATAGATTGAGCGATCCCAACGATCTGTTTCATGTAGCGATGCCTGCTTGCGGTCGAAAATCAAGCCGCTTACGAAACTAAATGCGCGGAAGTGCCGGATAGCCGCTTCTGCTCCTGCTCCGAGCAGTTGCGTGCGGCTGGCACGCTCCACCGTTTCTCCTGTCATCCAATCTTTATAATTCGTGAAAGCCACTTCGGGGAGTTCTAGCTGGCGAAGCATTGCGGCTAATTTTTCGAGCGTCTCAGGCTCGCACAACGCATCATCATTGCCGAGCAAAAAAACATAGCGCCCCTGCGCAGCACTGAGACAGAAGCGGACGTTTCCATCATAGCCGAGATTGCGGGTTTGCTCGTAATAGCGAAATTGCCTGCCGGATTGTTGCAGAAGCAGCGGGATAACAGTATTCGAGTCATCCGGCGAACAATCGTCGGAAATCACGATCTCGAAGTCCTCAAAGGTTTGCTCAAAAATACTGGCGAGCGATGCTTCCAAGTAACGACGATGTTTGTAATGAGGCACGGCGACGGTCAGAAACGGATCGCCTCCGTTCTCAGTCCGGTGACTCGTGAGCAATTGCTCTTTAACGGCGTCAGAGTTCATGAAACTTCAGTTTCCTGCGACTCACAAGGCGCGTCAGACGGACGACGCGCTTCAACAAAGAGCGTGTATTCTCCGCGATTGTCTAAAATTTCTAAGTCAGGTATGTCCCCTTGCTGAAACCTTGCTCGTTGTACGGTAATAAACCCGATGTCAATCAGAGTTTTGGAGAGCATCTCGTAGTCGTAGGCATAGCGGTGTTGCGAGTACCCGGCTTCGGCTTCCACAAAAAAGTAATCGTGGAGCATGTGTTCTTTATCCCCGCTCTGATACATCTCCCAAGCGTAGCCGAGATCGGGGACGCCAATGCGAAGAACGCCGCAGGGCTTGAGCACGCGCAGGCATTCTTTAAGTAAACGCCGTCCGCTCTCCCGATCAAGGTGTTCGAGAAAGTGCGACGAATAAATGAAGTCGGCGCTTTTGTCGTTTAAAGGAACGCCGTAGGCGAGGTTGTGATGAACAAACTCATTGTCGCGCAGCGTCTCGCAATAAAACGTTTCCGGGTAAAAGTTTTTCGCCCCAGCCAATCGGTAGGCTAACGGGTGAAACCACGCGGGCTTCGTGGAGACCCAAGCGTTTAGGCTCCCGTCAATATTGATCCAGCCGGGCGCAACGCTCATCCCACAACCGAGGTTGACTTTCACAACTTTATCTACGGGCGCAGCGATACGTTGCTTAGCGTGCAAGCGTCCGATTAATTGAGTTATCTTTTCAACAGCAACACGGGCAACAGAAGCGCCTCTTACCATGACCTTATTCCTTCAACATCTGTGCTGATCTTTAATTAACTTCGCCGATTCAACGTTCGTTTAAGGCTTCTTCTGAAGGGAGAATCCATGTGTAAAAAACAGGGATTCAAAGTAGTGTTCGATTCTTTTCATGTCCGCCGTCGTGTTACAGGAAACGCGATGATTTGTCCCCATAAGCCATCCGGCTCCGGCCATCCTTTGCCGAGATCAGCCACTCTGCTGCCATCCTCCGTTCTGTAAGCTTCATAGCTATGTTCGGACAGTAGGCAACCAACCGCAACGTCTTGTTCAGGATTGTGCAGATCGACTAAGAGCACGGGGCGGGATGTTTGAAGGACCCTTTTTCCTCCGCTCAAGACCCGGCTTTCCGCGCCCTCGACATCTATCTTTATAAAGTCCGGCGGATGGTTATTTCTCTCAAACACAAAATCATCAAGCGTGGTCGTCTCCACCACCAACTTTTCACCGACCGTGCTCCCAGCCGCCGCGAGATGCCCTGCCCCGTCGTGGTGACCGCCGTGAAAGGCTTCCGTTCCGTTGTGGTCGTCAACAGCCATTCGCACGCAGGTGACGTTTGAGAATTGGTTCAATGAGACGTTGCCTTGTAGTTGTTCCGCGATCTGAGGCACAGGCTCAAAGGCAAACACCCGCCCCGCGCCAGTCACGAGCCGCGACATGAGAAGAACGTGAATGCCGTAGTTGGCTCCAATGTCATACGCGACAGACTTCGGG
Source organism: Pyrinomonadaceae bacterium (assembly GCA_013695245.1). Taxonomy (GTDB): domain Bacteria; phylum Acidobacteriota; class Blastocatellia; order Pyrinomonadales; family Pyrinomonadaceae; genus JACCYN01. The sequence goes on from JACDAW010000288.1 coordinate 3,723, forward strand.
CAGATGTGCTCGACCATTAAGCGTTGTGCATCCTGCTCCCACCCCCCATAGAGCGGCGACAAACCGAATTCCGGGAAGATACGGTAGCGCAACCCTTTACATGGACCTGCAAGTATCGTCCTTACGGTTCCTTCTCGCCACACTGTTCTTGAAAGCAATGGTTTAAGCGGCTTGATAATACTCCTAAAAGCTTGTTTATTCACTTAGCAACCTTTCGATTGAAATTGCATATATGAGCACTCTTTATTATCTTTATTATTTATAAGGAGACCGCAGCTTGTGTGTATAACCCTCAATTATTTACAAAATAATTATCTTAAGCTATCAGGTTGCCGTTTCTATGTTGAAGCGCGTTTATTGCCGATATGCATAGAG
>JACDAW010000292.1 GCA_013695245.1 Pyrinomonadaceae bacterium
AGACGCTTCTTGCATCCGCGAGACGCCGAAGGATTGCACCTGCGCGTTCGAGACTTATTTCGACACACGAGAGGGCGCGAATTTGATTTCGGTGAATTTGTTTTAGACGCGGAGCCGAACCGAGCAATGAGCGATATTAATATTCAATTAAAGAACGGCGCGGCGGCGCAACTCCAGTCGCCCGTGACGGTTGCTGAAGCTTTAAAACGCCTCGACCGTGATGTGGCGAAACAAGCGTTAGCTGCGCGCGTCAACGGGCGCGACGTTGACCTCAACTTTCAACTCGACTCCGCAAATGGCAACGGGCAGATTGAGATCGAAGCCGTGTTGCCACAGACGCAAGACGGACTCGGACTCTTGCGCCATTCGACCGCGCACCTTTTAGCGGCAGCCGTTCTCGATCTCTTTCCCGGCACGAAGCTCGGCATCGGCCCGCCGCTCTTAGATGATCCGCGTTACGGATTCTTCTACGATGTGATCGCGCCGCGTCCTTTAACAGAAGCGGACCTTCCCGTGATCGAAAAGCGGATGCGCGAGATCGGCAAACGCAATCTCGCCTATCGTCGCGATGAGATCACGAAGGGTGAAGCGTTGCGCATTTTCGACGAACGCGAAGAACCTTTGAAGCGCGAGTTGATCGAAGAGAAGGGCGGCGAGATCGTCAGCGTCTATTACATTGATGGCACGCCGTTCATTGATTTCTGCATTGGCCCGCATGTGCCGAACTCGAATCGTCTGCGCGCCTTCAAGTTGCTGACGATTGCCGGAGCGTACTGGAAAGGCGACCCCGAAAGGCCGCAGATGCAGCGCATCTACGGCACGGCATTTTTCTCGCAAGAGGAGTTGGACGCTTGGATTAAGCAGCGCGAAGAAGCAGAGAAACGCGATCATCGTCGCTTGGGACGCGAACTCGATCTCTTCTCGATTCAAGATGAATACGGGCAAGGGTTGATCCTCTGGCATCCGAAGGGCGGCATGATCCGCAAGCAGATGGAAGATTATCTGCGCGAAGAATTGTTGAATCATAACTACAGCTTCGTGTATACGCCGCACATCGCTAAGCGCGAATTGTGGCAGGTGAGCGGGCACGAGCAGAACTACGGCGATTCGATGTTTTCGCCGACGACTTTGGAAGACGTTGAGTTTCGATTGAAGCCGATGAACTGCCCGTTTCACATTGGCATCTACAAATCGCAGCAACGCTCTTACCGCGATCTGCCGCAGCGTTATTCGGAGATGGGCACGGTCTATCGCGCGGAACTCTCAGGCACGCTGCACGGACTTATGCGCGTGCGCGGCTTCACGGTTGACGACGCGCATCTATTCTGCCGTCCCGATCAAGTGCAGGCTGAGATAGGCGATTGCCTCGATTTCGCTCGCAAGGTTTTCCGCACCTACGGCTTCGACAAAATCAAGATCGAGCTTTCCGTTAAGGGTAATGACACGACGAAGAACTATCTCGGCGCAGACGAAGATTGGAAGAATGCGGAAGCCGCGCTCGCCGAAGCATTGAACGAGCGCGGTATCAAGTATGAGCGCGTCGAAGGCGAAGCCGCATTTTACGGCCCCAAAATTGACATTAAGATCGAGGATGCTATCGGGCGTTTATGGCAACTCGGCACGGTGCAGCTTGATTTCAATTTGCCGGAGCGATTCGGACTTGAATACATCGGCGACGACAACAAGCCGCATCGCCCCGTGATGGTTCACCGCGCGCTGTTCGGCTCAATCGAACGCTTCTTCGGCGTTCTCATCGAACACTACGCGGGAGCGTTTCCCGTGTGGCTTGCGCCCGTGCAAGTGGCGGTGTTGCCGATTACGGATCGCGTCAACGAATACGCCGAGCGAGTGGCGCGTGAACTGCGCGCCGCGAGCTTGCGTGTTGAGGTCAATACGCGCAGCGAGAAGATCGGGGCGAAGATTCGTGACGCACAGTTGCAGAAGATTCCTTTTATGCTTGTGCTCGGAGATCGTGAGATGGAAGACGGGACGCTCGCAGTGCGTGAGCGCGCGCGCGGCGACATCGGCTCAATGTCGCTCGCGCAGTTCAGAGAAATGGCGCGCGGGCTAGTGGAGACGCGCGCGGGAGCAAACGTCGAGTTATAAAAGCGAGAAGAGCGCGCGGGTGCAGGTTGCTGCTGATAAAACGCGCTGCTTGTCTCTTAACTTATTAACCAAATGGGACGCGACACTCGTTGAAGAAATTTAACAACGTCTGATTTTCGCGTTCATCAACCTTGGAGGTAAAACTATAGCTACCGGTTATCGAGGTCGCGGGGGTCGCCCGGACAATCGCAGAGAACCTGCTGCGCGCATCAACGAACGCATTCGCGTGCCCGAAGTGAGAGTGATCGCGGACGACGGCGAGCAACTTGGCATAATGCAAACGCGTGATGCTGTGCGCCTCGCGCGTGAGCAAGGGCTTGACTTGGTGGAGGTCGCGGCGACTGCGCAGCCGCCTGTGTGTCGCATCATTGACTTCGGCAAGTTTCAGTACGAAGCGAAGAAGAAGGCGAACGAGGCGAAGAAGAAACAAGTCATCATCACCGTTAAGGAGGTGAAGTTTCGTCCCGGCACGGACGATCACGACTATGACTTCAAAATGAAACATGCGCGTGGGTGGTTAGAAGATGGCGACAAAGTGAAAGCGACGATCTTCTTTCGCGGACGCGAGATCACACACCGCGAACTCGGCGCGGAGCTGCTCCAACGTCTTGAAAAAGATTTGGCGGACTACGGCGAAGTCGAAGCGCGCCCGCGCATGGAAGGCAATCAGATGTTTTTCATCTTCGCCCCGAAGAAGCATAAAGGCAGCGCGCCAAAACCGGCTTCGTCGCCCGCTTCTTCCGCGCCGCCTGCGGCGACAAGTTCTAATCCTGCTCCGGCGCAAGGGTGATTGGATGTTTGATTTTAGATTGCCGATTTTAGATTTGCCATTTCGGTTTGAGATCGCTTTCGTTCTTCGATCAAAAATCGCAAATCTAAAATCAAAAATTTATAGATTGGAGTAATGATGCCTAAACTTAAAACACATAAGGGCGCGGCAAAGCGTTTTCGCACCACCGCGTCCGGCAAAGTTAAACGCGGACATTCTCATGCCCGCCACATCTTGACGAAGAAAACATCGAAGCGTAAACGCTTGCTCGATATTGACACGCTCGTTGCGGTCGCTGACGAAGAGCGCATCAAAGCGATGCTGCCTTACGGCCGGAGTTAAGCAAAGTGGGAAGGATGAAGGCGGAAGTACAGGATACGCCTTCAGAGTGATTTAACAATTTATTTGATCAAAGCCAGAGGCTTTGTCCATACTTCATCCTTCCGCCTTCCTATCTTCATACTTTTATTTACTGGAGGAAATTATGCCTCGTGCAAAACGTGGAAATAAGCGTACTGAAAAACGCAAAAAGATTCTTTCTTTAGCCAAAGGCTATTACGGCACGAAATCAAAACTATATCGCTCGGCGAAAGAGTCGGTCGAGCGCGGGTTGAACTTCGCTTACACGGGTCGCAAATTGAAGAAGCGCGACTTCCGTAGTTTGTGGATCGTGCGCATCGGCGCGGCGGCGCGCTTGAACGGTTTGAACTACTCGCAGTTTATGCACGGCTTAAAACTCGCGGGCATCGAACTCGACCGCAAAGTGCTCGCTGATTTAGCCGTCAATCAACCGCAAGCGTTCGCCGAGTTGTCAGGCCAACTAAAGACTGCGCTTGATAACGAAAGACAACAGCAAGCGACTCCGCAAGCCGCATGAGCCGCAAGAACGTCTGAAGCTTTTTTATGAAGCAAGTGGAAGCTGAACCACTGGGCGACGTAGAAGCTGTTAGCAAAGCGTTCGAGCAAGAGTTCGAGCGCTTTGCGCGCTTTTACGCTTCCGCAGGAGAACAGAGCAGCGCAGCAAGGGGTGAAGGCGTCTCGTTGCAGGCGGCTGAATCGCTTCTGCGCGACTTGGCGGAGCTACGCACAAAGCACACAGGAAAGAAGAGCGAACTTGCGGCGCTTAAGAAGATTATCGGCCGCGTTTCGCCCGCAGACCGCGCCGCTTTCGCGCAATCCGTCCAAGCTCTCGAAGCGAGCATCGTTGAAAAACTTGACCGAGTTGATGAAACGCTCAAAGCTTTCGTTCAGCACGAGCGCATCGAACGTGAAAGATTAGATGTCACGCTTCCCGGCACACGCCTGCGACGCGGGCATCTTCATCCCGTCACGCTCTTGCGCCGCCGCATCGAAGACATTTTCGTTTCGATGGGTTATGCAGTAGAAGACGGCCCCGAAATCGAAACCGACTTTTATAATTTCGACGCGCTCAACATTCCGCCCGCGCACCCCGCTAGAAGCGCGCACGACACGTTTTACACGACGGACGGCCTTGCTCTGCGCTCGCAAACCTCGACCGTGCAGATTCACGCGATGCAGCGTCGGCGTCCGCCGCTTCGCGTGCTCGCGCCCGGCCGCGTTTTCCGCCGCGACACGCCTGATGCAACGCACAACCCGATGTTCTATCAAGTCGAAGGCTTACTCGTTGATCGCGGCATCACGATGGGACATCTGAAGGGCACGCTTGAAGCTTTTGTGCAAAGACTTTTCGGTTCGCAAACGCGCACGCGCTTTCGTCCCAGCTACTTCCCGTTTACCGAGCCGAGCGCGGAAGTTGATTACAGTTGTTTCAAGTGCAATGGTGCGGGTTGCTCCTTGTGCAAAGGTTCGGGCTGGATCGAACTCGGCGGATCGGGGATGGTGCATCCGAACGTATTGCGCGCAGTTGATATTGACCCTGAGGAGTTTTCCGGTTTCGCCTTCGGCTTAGGCATTGACCGCATGTGCGCGCTTGTTTACGGACTCGATGACATACGCCTACTCTACGAATCCGACGTGCGCTTTCTTGAACAGTTTAAATAGGGGATAGGGGCTGGGGACTAGGGAACAGTGAATCATAGCCTTTCCCTAACCTCTAACCCCCGAATCCCGACCCCTTGCTTTATGCTTATCAGTTACAACTGGCTGCGTGATCTGACAGGGACGAAGCTTGCGCCGCGTGCGCTCGCCGAGCGGTTGACGATGGTCGGCTTGGCGGTGGATGCAGTGAATGAGCGCGGAAGTGATCACGTTCTCGAATTCGATCTCACGTCGAATCGGCCTGATTGTCTTTCGCACTTAGGGATTGCGCGTGAAGTTGCAGTCATCGAGCGCGGCGCGCTTCGTTTGCCGGAAAGTAAAATTGAAAGAGTTGCGCGGCAGACGCGTGACTTCGCTTCGGTTGAGATAGAGGATGCGGATTTGTGCCCGCGTTATGCGGCGCGCGTTGTGCGCGGCGTGCGCGTTGCGCCGTCACCCGCATGGCTCGTCGAAAGATTGGAGTCGGTCGGGCAGCGCGCGATCAATAACGTGACGGACATCACAAACTATGTGCTGCAAGAGCAGGGGCAACCGCTCCATGCTTTCGATCTTGCTAAACTTGAAGGGAATCGGATCGTTGTGCGGCGCGCTCGGAAAGAAGAAAAGATACGGACGCTTGACGGCGTTGAGCGCGAGCTTGATGCAGAAATGCTCGTTATCGCCGACGCCGCGCGCCCCCTCGCCATCGCGGGCGTGATGGGCGGTGAGGATTCGGCTGTTTATGACGAGACACAGGACGTGTTGATCGAAAGCGCGTATTTCGCTCCGGCGCAAATCCGTCAGACGGCGCGCGCTTTGAATTTGCACACGGAAGCTTCAAATCATTTTGAGCGCGGCGCAGACCCGGAAGCGGTGATTAGCGCACAGGAGCGGGCCATTAGTCTGATCTGTGAAATCGCGGGCGGCGAGGCGACGGAAGATTACATTGACGTTTACGCAAAGCGAACAGAGCCGATTGAAGTTAATCTTCGCTATCAACGCATCGAAGAGCTAACCGGATTGCAGATTGTTTCGCAGGACGCTATTCGTATTCTCTCATCGCTTGGATTCTCGTCACGAGACGCGCGCAGAGAAGGCGATGAAAATGTATTAGCCGTAACAAACGACTCTGAACATTCTCAGGCGCAACAATCAAACTTCTTCGCTGTTCCGACGTGGCGCGTGGACATTGAACGGGAAGAAGATTTGATCGAAGAGGTTGCTCGACATACGGGCTACGAACGCATCGTGCCTGCGCTTCCTGTGGCGCGCGGGGCGGGCGAATATCTGCCGTTTGAAGAGCGAAGACGCGCGGCGCGAGAGACTCTCGTCGCATCAGGCTTCGATGAAGCGATCAATTTTAGTTTCATTGATGTGAGCGCCGACAATTTGTTCGAGTTGTTGCCGGGTTGGGAAGAGACAGAGGAAAGCGGTTTCGTCTCGTTAAAGAATCCGATTGTGGAAGGCGCGACACGGATGCGCCCGACGCTTTTGCCCGGATTGCTTGAAGCGGTGCGACATAATTTTAATCACGGCACGCGCGACGTAGAGTTGTTTGAGACGGGACGCGTGTTTGCGGCGGCGGAGCAGCGAGCGGGCGAGCGGCCGCGTGAGCGCGAGGCGTTGGCGTTGGTTGCAACCGGCGGGCGAAGGCAAGTCTTGCGCGCAGGAGTTTCGCGCTCATTAGACTTTTATGATCTTAAAGACGCGCTCGAAGCGTTGGCTGAAGAGATAAATGTCGGTGAATTAAAATTCGAGGCAGCGCGCGTGCGCCATCTACGTGAAGGCCAAGCGGCGCATGTTTTGGTGGACGGCAGAAAGATAGGAAACGCGGGGAAGTTAGCGGATGACGTTGCCGAACGCTATAAATTTCGGCAAGCTGTCTATCTGGCCGAAATTGATTTCGAGTGGTTGTTATCATTGCAAACGACTGCTTCGCGTTACACGCCGCTTGCGCGTTTCCCGAAAGTGTTGCGTGATGTTTCGTTGCTTGCTGATCGTCCTCGGACGTTTGCGGAGATGCGCGGGGGCGTGCTTGAACTCAACATCCCTGAGTGTCACGGAGTTTATCTGGTTGAAGTTTATGAAGGCGCAAATGTGCCGGAGGGCAAGCGCTCGGTGACGTTGCGCATGGAGTATCAAGCGATTGATCGCACCCTGCGCGACGCAGAGGTTGACGAATTGCACAAGCGCGTTTTAAACGAATTGAAGAAACGTTTCGATGTGCAACTGCGTGAGTAGAGAATTAAAATCGGAAGCTTGAAAGATTCACGCTTGCGCTTGCCGCGTGAGAAGACGCATAATCGGGATTCTTAAATTTCGCACAAGAGCGCGCTGGGAGAGAGAAGCCGATGGTTGGATTGTCGGGACTAGAAAAATTTTCGCACCTTGAAGATAAGATTTACCGCACGATTGAACTGACGAAAACTTTGCGTCAGGAAAAAGAAGTGTTGGAGCGGGAGGTAGTATCTTTGCGGCGTGAAGTCGGCGCGCTCGCAGTGGAGAAAGAGCGACTCGAAACACAAGTCGAGCGTCAGGCCGCCGAGCGCGACATGATCAGGGCAAAGGTTGAAGCGATGCTCGATGCCATCGCCGTGCTCGATCCGGAGATGGTCGAAGCGATGCGCCAGTGAAGTCAAAGCCTGATTTTGTCTAATGCTGATCGCAAAAGCGAGCGGAGAATGTTTTTATTATGAGTATGAGCAAAAGCAATTATGAATCGCCGAGCACGCCGACGATCCGCGTGGAAATCTACAACCAGACTTACAACATCCGCTCCGACGGCGACAGCGAATACGTGACGAGCCTCGCCGAGTTTGTTGATAGTCGGATGCGCGAAATTTCGGGGAGCACCTTGACGGTTGACTCTTTGAAGGTGGCGATCCTCGCCGCGCTCCACATCGCCGACGAACTCCACCGCCTGAAACGTCTTCACGAACAAACCGATCAACAACTCGCCTCGCGCAGCGGCGAATGCGCCGAAATGCTCGACCGCCTCTTGCGTTCGCGCCCCTCGCCGGAAAAGTCGAACGCAGGCGCAAACAACAGCATCGCTTTTACCTAAAGCTAATCATCATTTAGTGAAAAATAGAAAGCATTCCTCGAAAGCTTTCGCTAAATTAGGTATCCTTCTCCTTAATAAATCTCCGGTTCACCTTCAGGGCGCGTGCGCCAGCGGCGATGAATCCAGAGCCATTGCTCCGGGTAGCGCCGGATGATGTCTTCGATCACTTTCGTGTAACGCGCTGTATTCATCTTTACATCGTTTTCAAAATCTCCTGTCTCCACGGTTTCAACCGGCTGCCCGCCGTATAATTTATGAATCTGCGCCTTCTCGTCCCAAACAATATAGACGGGAAAGACAGTTGCGCCCGTGCGTAGGGCAAGCGTAGCGATGCTCGACGTGGTGCAGGCTTGGACGCCGAAGAAATCGCAGAAGACTCCCGCCTCGCGCGTGGAGTTTAAGTCGGCAAGGATGCCGACCATGCCGCCGGATTTAAGCGTCCGCAGAACTTCGCGCGCCGAACCGCGTTTTTCGAGAATGCGATTGCCGTAGCGCGTCCGGTAGTCGGTGACGAGGCGATTGACGAGCGGGTTGTCAATGGGTCGGGCGAGAAACGAGATCGGATTGCCTTCGATGGATTGCGCGTAGGCGAGCAGCTCCCACGCGCCGATGTGTCCGGTCAAGAGAATGATGCCGCGCCCTTCCCGTTGAATCCGGCGAAACGTTTCGTTGTCATCTTTGTCGAAGAGCGTGACGGAAGAGATGTTGGCAGGATTGAAACGCGGAAATTGACTAACTTCGCCAAGCAGCCTTCCGAGATTCTTAAACGTGCCGCGTATAATTCTTTGCCGCGCCGCATCGTCCATTTCAGGGAAGGCGATCTTTAAGTTGATTTCGGCGTGGCGGCGGAGGCGCGGCAGAAACGTGTGCGCGATTGAACCGACGGCTTGCCCGGTTTTAACTGAGACCGAACGCGGCAGCACGCCCATGCTTTTCAAGATCGCCCACGTCGCGGAATATTCAGCGTAGGTGCGCAGCCGCCCGCGTCGTTTGATCAGATTTTGAAGATTCCCGTTCTCTGTGTCAGTCAACTCTTGCGCTCACCCGTCTGTTTTGAAATAACGTGATCAAGCACTTCTTTTCCGCTCGCGCGATTTCTTATTGCAGCCGCTTCATCCACGTACATCCGCAGCCTCCTGATAGGTCGCACGTAAGGATTAAGCGTTAGGTAATGCGAGACGTTTGTGTGCTCTTTGAGTATCTTAATGATTCTTTCGTAGTTGCCGAGAATCGCGGCGTCCACTGTGCCGCTTCTTTCTGTTTTTCTAAACATCGTCGTGATCACGCCGCCGTCCGATGAAATGATCGTCTTGTGAACCTTGAATCCGGCTTTTCTGCCCATCGCTTCAAGCGTTTGTTGATTGAAACTGTAAAGATGCGCAACGTGAAAACGATGCGTGGGCGCGAAACACGTGCCTTCGATGTTCGGCACTTCAACAACGAGGATGCCATCATCGCGGAGCGCGTCTCTGATTCTTTCGAGAATCAGAGAGGGATCGTCCAAGTGTTCCATCACGTGATGCAGCGTGATGACGTTATAAGAGTCTCGCTGAAGATCAAGTTGTTGCGCGAAACCTACTTCAATCGGCAACTCTAATTGCATCTTCGCATACAAGCCATACCCTTCATTTGGCTCAATGCCTTTCCCATCGAATCCCAACTTACGCATCAAATAGACGAACTCTCCGCCGCCGGAGCCGATGTCTAACACCGCGTCGTCCGGTTTGATCACATCATTGAGAAATGCGTAACGGGCGGCCGCCACTTTCCCCGCGCGATAGACGTGCTTGAGCTTCGGACTGTATGCGCCTTTGTAAAGTATGCGGTAATCTTTGGAGTAGAATTTTTTAACTTCCTCCGCATCGGGGCGCGGGTCTGACCACGCCAAGCCACACCGCTTGCAGATCACCGTTCTAAGATAGTTTTTGTCTCTATCTACACGGCTGATCTCTTCGACCTCCATCGAGCCGCACAAATTGCAGGGCACGATGCATTCTCTTTTCGCTGTGACCATGAATAGAAAGTATGCGTCTAAACTTCAGAAGAGAAATATACAGTCGAGTCGGATAATACAACTGCTGAAGCAGTCAATAGTAGTGCGTTTAGGGATATGCTGAACGAACTCTTTGCCGGAAACCGATTTCATACGGCGATTTCCAGTACACGATCCTGTTCAGTAACTTGTGCGGGCGATATGTCTATTCACAAACAGCCTTCAACCGCCTCATAGAGATTCTGAAGTGATTCTTCAAAGGTGTCGCCTTGAGTGGCGCATCCCGGTATCGAAGGTACTTCCGCCCAGTAGCCGCCTTCTTCCGCTTCATGCACAATAACTTTAAGTTTCATGCTTCCAATTATACGTTCGATTTGTGCCAGAGGCGAGCGGCTAACAATTGCTTTTCTCATTACGCGGCTTATGTTAATATTCGCTTGGCTGAGGGAGTCGCTTCTGCGGGGTTCGTCAACCGATACTTAAAAAATTGAGCCAATGCCGTTGAATCGGGAGACCGATGCCGTTTATTTGCCGTGCATTCCTTCATTGTTTAAGGATAGCCAGAGGCGACGGCTTCTTTTAAAGGTCACCCACCTGTTTACGCAGGTTCAATTTACGGCTTCGGTAACGGCTTTTGCGGTATCTCCCTCTAGCTATCACACCTCGACGGCATACAGTATGAAACTACAATTCAACTGCCGTACATCTCTCTGCGCCGCGCTCGTCGCCGTCTTGCTCTTCTCGTTCGCGTTTGAAGTTCACGCGACGAAAGATGATGCGAAGACGAATCTCTTAGCCATGATCACGCTTTTCAAGGGTGCGAATCCGAAGCTCAAAGATCGGCGCGCATATCGCACCGGCGCGATCAAAGAAGGCTTCGAGCGCACGTTGACGGAGGCTTTGCAGGGCGGAACGACCTACAAGATCATGGCCATCGGCTGCGACAAGACAAAAGATATTGACATTAAAGTTTACGACGCAGCGGGCACACTCGTCGGTGAAGACGTTAAGGATGACAACTACCCGGTCGCCGATGTTGCGCCGCCGACTGACGGAACATACACCGTTAAAATCCAGATGCTAAAAACCGACGGCACCGAAGCGGTCGGTCATTTTGCATATCAAGTTTTTTATCTCGCCAATTGAAGTCCGTAGGATCGAACACGCGCGTTAAAGCAGAACAAAACGGAACACGGCGCGTCTCGCTCGGAAGTAAAGCGGGGCGCGTTTCGTATTTATGAAGCGGCAATGAAAGGCTAAAGCAGAAGATAAGATGAAAGTTCTCATGATCGGCGACGTGGTCGCTAAGCCCGGTCGCATCGCGCTGCTCGAACGCATACAGGATTTGCAGGAGAATTACGGAATTGATTTCACGATTGTAAACGGCGAAAACGTTGCGGGCGGATTCTCCATCACCGAACCCTTCGCCGAACAATTCTTTGCGCAAAAGGTTGACGTAATCACATCCGGCAATCACATCTTCGACAAGCGCGAAGTTGTCCCTTACATCTCGAAGCAACCCCGCCTCCTTCGCCCCGCAAACTTCCCCGCAGGCACGCCCGGCGCAGGCCTGTGGACGGGCACGGCGAAGACGGGCACGCCCGTGGCCGTAATGAACTTGATCGGGCGCGTCTTCATGCACCCCGTTGACGATCCGTTTCGCCGCGCCGACGAACTCATCGCCTCACTCGCGCCTGAAATAAAAGTCCGCATCGTTGATTTTCACGCCGAAGCTACTTCCGAAAAGATGGCGATGGGCTGGCACTTGGACGGACGCACCTCGGCCGTCTTAGGCACGCACACGCACGTGCAGACGGCGGACGAAAGAATCTTGCCGCAAGGCACGGCCTACTTAACCGATCTCGGCATGACCGGCTCGCACGCAGGCGTGATCGGCATGGATCGTGACGACGTGCTCGCGCGCTTCACAAGCGTCACCGCCCGCCGCGCCGAACATGCCACAGGCGACGTGCGCATCAACGGAGTTGTTTTAGACATTGACGAAGAAACGGGGCGAGCGCGTGAAATCACACGCCTTTCGCTCAAACACGAATCGTGAGAAGGCAAAAGTAAATAGGTAAAAGGCAAAAGTTAAGAACAAGAATAGAGAGTTTCCGTTATCATCTTACTTTTAGCCTTTAACCTTTTGCCTTCTCATTCTGGCCCGTCATCTTCCGGCACGCGCTCGCCGCGATGCGGGAATGAGTGTGAGTTAGAAGGCGAGGCGACGAGCATTTCGCGGTAGAGGTCGGGCATCGAGCGGACGCGCCCGTGCCGGTCGGTGACGACGTGGCCGGTTTCGCCCTCGGCGATGATCTGATCATCTGAGAGGCGGATGAGTTCGTAGCCGAAGCGTAAAGAGCGGCGGCGCAGCTCCGTGATGTGCGTGCGGACTAGGAGTTCATCGTCATAGTGGGCGGGGGCTTTGTAGCGGCAGTAGGATTCGGCGACGACGAGGAAGGAATCGGCGTTTTCTTCCATATCGCGGTAAGCGAAGCCGCGCGCGCGGCAGTATTCGGTGCGACCGATCTCAAACCAGACGAGGTAATTGGCGTGGTAAACGACGCCCATCCGGTCGGTTTCCGCATAGCGGACGCGCAGCGAGGCTTCGTGCCAAGTGTCCAACAAAGCGTCATCTTCAATCGCTCGTGTCATCTAATGAAGCCTTTCGGTAACGAGAAGACCAAAAGTTAAACCGCCCAAGCTAGAATTTGTAAGCGGACTATAAAAGCGAAAGGTCAGGGATGTCAAAGAAAATAAATCTCCGCGCCGTCACTTTCGTTCTCGCGCTGGCGTCGGTTGCGACGAGCGCTGCGCCGCACCTGAAGGCACAACAGCCGCAGCAGAGCGGTCAGACGAACGCGGCCGCGTCGCGCAACGCAGCCGTCGTCGCGGCGACCGATGAGGTCTTGCGCGAAACAAGTCAGTTGCGCGAGTTGAAAGTGTTACGTCCTGTGAAAAGCGGCGCGCAGTCCCGCGCGGAGATCGAGCGCATGATCATGCGCAACCTCGATGAAGAATCGTCGCCCGCCGAAATGCGCGCGAGCGAGTTGGCGCTTAAAAAACTCGGACTCGTGCCGGCCGATTTCCGGTATCGTTCGTTCATCATCAACCTGCTTACTGAACAAGTGGCGGGCTATTACGATCCGAAGCAGGGGCAGTTTTACCTTGCCGACTGGATCGACCTTGAAGGGCAGAAACCCGTGATCGCTCACGAACTGACGCACGCCCTCCAAGATCAGCATTTCAATCTCCGCCGCTTCGAGCGTTGGCCTAAGGGCGATGGCGACCGCGAGCTGGCGATTCACGCTTTGATCGAAGGCGACGCGATGATGGCGATGTACGCTTACGTGCGGAGGAATCCGATGAGCGCCATTGCGCTCGCGCGGGCGATGGACGCGGATGTTTCCAACTCGCAGCAGCTCGACCGCGCGCCGCGCGCCCTGCGCGAATCGCTCATGTTCCCTTACGAGCGCGGGTTAGCTTTCGCGGAACAACTGTTCCGGCGCGGCGGCTGGGCGAGGGTCTCGCAAGCCTTCGCGGACTTGCCGCAATCAACCGAGCAAATCCTGCACGTCGAAAAGTATTTTGCGCGCGAGATGCCCGTTAAAATCGAGATGCCTGATTTATCCTCACGGCTCGGACGCAATTGGAAGCGCACGGACGCGGACGCGAACGGCGAGTGGGGTTTATACCTCATCCTTGATGAGTATTTGAAGAACGACGAACCAAGCGCGCAACGCGCGGCGGCGGGTTGGGGCGGCGACCGTTACGCGCTTTATGAAGGCGCGCGTGAGGGCGAAGTGGTGATCGCACAACTGACTGCGTGGGACACGGCGGCGGACGCGCGAGAGTTTTTCGACGCCTACGCGCGCCGCACGGAGCGACGCTACGCAGGCGCGACGGAGATTGAAAACATGCTCGGCGACGGTGATCTCAACGTCATCGCGTGGCGCACGACGAGCGAAGGCGCGGTGCGCATCGAACGGCGGGGAACGCGCGTCGCCATCCTTGAGGGCGTGCCGGAGGGGGTGAACGCAAAAAGGCTTGCGGCGAGCGTCTTGAGATAAAGACGTAAACGGATGTTGACAAAGAAAAGCCGCGCGGCGTAGTCCGCGTCGCTTCAGCAATCGCAATCAAGGTTCAAACAAATCAATTGAGAGAGAGGATCAAATTTCGATGAGAAGGTATGCGCTCCCAGTGATGCTCGGCATCATCTGTTCGGTAATGCTGGCGGGCTGTCAAAGTTTCGGGAAGAAGTTGGAGTTTAACAAAGGAGAGTTGTACTACACAGATTCGGTCACCGAAGCGGAAGCCAACAAACTCGGCAACTACCTCGTTCAAGAGCAGTTTTTCGACGGCAAAGAAAAGACGGTGCAGTTAAAGAAAGAAGGAAACACTTATCAGGTTCGTTTTGTCATTCAAAAAGCGATGCAGGACAATCAAGAAGTGATTGACGGATTTGAAGCCTTTAGCACCGAAGCTTCAAGCAAAATTTTTAACAACGCGCCGGTCGAAGTTCATATTTGCGATGATCGACTGAATACGGTAAAGGTTGTGAAGGCAAACGGCTGACTTCAAGAATGAAAATACCGCTAACGGTTGAATGTTCACTCTTTGCGGCATTCAACCGTTTTCTTTTTCCGGCTGTAGCGTGATTGTCACGCATCGCCGCCCTATGCTATTTTGAATTATTGTTAAGCTCTAAAATTTCACGCAAGACGAACACGAGTTATTCTGCGCGTGCGACGAGCGCGCGGTAAACCAAACCTCGCAAGTCAACATGAAGTCTGAAGCACAAACGGCTTCAAGCGGCGCGCGCGCGCGTTTGCGCGAGTTGGCGGAAGACCTCCAGCGCCTCGAATCCAAACTCCGGCGTGGCGGCGGTGCGGACAAGATCGAACGCCAGCATAGCCAAGGTAAACTCACCGCCCGCGAACGCATCGCGCTTCTCCTTGACGCGGATTCTTACGCGCAGGAGATCGGGTTATTCGTCGCATATGACGAATACAAAGGCGCGGCTCCGTCCGCCGGAGTCGTCACGGTCTTGGGGCGCGTTAATAGTAGAGAAGTGGTTGTGGTCGCCAACGACGCGACCGTGAAAGCCGGTTCGTGGTGGCCGGAGACGATCAAAAAAATCCTCCGCGCGCAGGAGATCGCCATGCGCTCGCGCGTCCCTATTATCTACCTCGTGGACTCCGCAGGCGTTAATCTTCCCTTTCAAGGCGGCGTGTTTCCCGGCCAGTACGGAGCGTCGCGCATCTTTTATTACAACTCGATCATGCGCCGCTATTTGCGCGTGCCGCAACTCGCCGCCGTGATGGGTCCGTGCATCGCGGGCGGGGCGTATCTCCCGGCGCTTTCTGATTTCATCGTGATGGTCGAAGGCACGTCGTTCATGGGATTAGGCGGCGCGAACCTTGTCAAGGGCGCGACAGGGCAGACGATTGACAACGAAACATTGGGCGGTGCGCGCACGCACACCGAGCTTTCGGGCGTCGCACACTTCCGCGCTCCCGACGACGAGGCGTGCATAGCGAAGCTCAGAGAGTTCGTCTCCGAACTGCCCGCGAAAAGTGAAACGTCCGTGTCAATCGTGGACAGCGCCGATTCAGCCAGACCTGCGACGGACGCTTACGACATTCTGCCCGAAGATCACCGCCAGCCTTACAACGTGCGCGAGCTTCTCAAGACGATCCTTGACGACGGGCATCTCGACGAGTTTCAAGCCGACTTCGCCAAAGAAATGATCGTCGGGCACGGGCGCGTGCGCGGCGTACAGGTCGGCGTGCTCGTCAACAATCGCGGGATGATGCGCGACGCGGGCGGCGGGCGGCCTAAATTCGGCGGCATCATCTACACGGATTCGGCCGAGAAGTGCGCTTACTTTATTGACACCTGTAGCCGTCACCGCACGCCGCTACTGTTCATCCAAGACGTTTCGGGTTTCATGGTCGGCGCGGAAGCCGAACACTCCGGCATTATTCGCGCCGGGGCGCGCTTCGTCGAAGCGATGGCGACCGCCCCCGTGCCGAAAATCGTGCTGACGATCAACCACGCTTCCGGCGCGGGCTACTACGCGATGGCGGGGCAAGGCTTCGATCCTGATTTCATCTTCACGTGGCCGTCGGGTCGGATGGGCGTGATGGAAGGCGATTCAGCCGTGCAAGCCCTCTTCGGCACGCAGCTCGAAGCTCTAAAGCGCGAAGGGCGCGCGCCCGACGCCGCGCTTCAAGCCGAGATGGAGAAAGTGCGCGAGGATTACGAAAATCAACTCGACGCGAAGTATGCGGCGGCGCGCGGCTTCGTTGACGCGGTAATCTTGCCGGAAGATACGCGCGACGCGCTCGAACTAACTTTGCGCACAACGCTCAACTACGCGGGGCCGCACCTCGGACAATTTGTCCTCCCCGCGCCGCTCGCGGGTTAAAGAAATTTTCGGGGCGCCGGCCGAGTTTCGCAGATTTTTAATGCAATTAACCCCCGTCCTGTGCGAAACTACGGAAATAGATAAGTTTAGCCTCCGTCCTTACTCCCCGACGTTTCTGCCAAGTTAAGGACGAGAACCACAGGCTCCGAAGGTTTTGTCCGTCCGCATCAATGGGGAGGGAACGCGCGCGCCTTGTCGCACGCAAGTTGATTTCTAATTGTTACGCTATCAATGGTTCGCAAACTAACAGCAACACTCGCCGCGCGCTGCGCCTCTTTCGTGAGGTAACGTGCGCGACACTTAAACAGGAGGAAAACACCCGTGAGCAAGAGCATCAACTCGAATCGTAAGATGAACACACTGTTCGCATTCGTCGCGTCAATCGCGCTCGTCGTCGCAGGTATCGTCGTGCAAGCCGCGCAGGACACGCAGAACACGAACACGACCATGCAGGGCAACGACAACACGCAGATGACTGGCGGACAACCACGCCGTAATCGCCGGAGAAATCGTCGCCGCAACCGCCGCCGTAATCGCCGGATGAACGCCAACACGTCGGGCGACATGAGCGGAAACATGAACTCAAACATGTCGGGCAATATGAACTCGAACATGTCCGGCGACACGACCGGTGGCACGGCATCCGGCAGCACGGGCGGCGCAATGCAGGGCAATACAGGCGGCGAGCAATCCGATTTGTCGGGCACTTACACGGGTCGGATCAACTACCCGGAAGGCGGCATGACGGGCGACGGGACGCTCACCATCACCGGCAATCAGTTCACCCTGACGAGCGGCGAAGCAACGCAGACCGGGCGCGTCGCGGCCGTCACGACGCGCGGCTACACGGGCGTCACAATGCAGTTCGGCGAAGCGACCGCGCCCGCCGCCGGTCAGACAGCGACCCCGCCGACCATCGTCTCACTGCGCGCGCGTCGGAGCGGCGACCGCTTGAGCTTAACGAGCGTGCGCGGCGAGCGGCGCGAGTTTTCGTTTTCGTCCGGCGGCATGGGCGGCACGAGACGCGGGCGGCGCGGCAACCGTCGTCGTGGCGGCGCAGCGACCACCACCACGACCTCCGGCGATATGTCAGGCAACATGAACTCGAACATGAGCGACACGAATTCCAACATGTCAGGCGACACA
Organism: Pyrinomonadaceae bacterium; assembly: GCA_013695245.1. Taxonomy (GTDB): domain Bacteria; phylum Acidobacteriota; class Blastocatellia; order Pyrinomonadales; family Pyrinomonadaceae; genus JACCYN01. Next base: position 17,507 of record JACDAW010000292.1, read on the forward strand.
AGCGGAAACATGAACTCGAACATGTCGGGCGAGGCGTCAGGCAATATGAATTCCAACATGAGCAACACGAACACCAACCGTCGCGGCGGCCGTCGTCGCGGCAATCGTCGTAATCGCGGTAACATGAACTCGAACATGAACGGCAATATGAACAGCAACATGAACGGGAACATGAACGACAACACCACGCCTCCGATGCGTTAGTTCGTTGCACGACGCTCTTGCCG
>JACDAW010000035.1 GCA_013695245.1 Pyrinomonadaceae bacterium
GCCGCGCACTCCCTCGTGTTCCGCTCTGAGCATGAGAGCGACCGGCAATTTAAACTTGCCGCCGCTTTGCTGGCGAAGGCGGCGCAAGGTTTCGACGCCATTCATATCACGAAGTTCATAATCCAGCAAAAACAGATCGGGGCACTCAATGCGCAGAAGGTCAATCGCTTGTTGACCGTCGAAAGCGACGCGCACCTCATAGCCGGCCGCGCGGATAAGCGAGTTTACCTGAGCGAGACGCGCCGGATCAGAAACAGCAAGCAGCAACCGCCCCGGCATCGGTGAGCCGCTTGCCCGTCGCTCGCGCTCCTGCTGCGCCGCTTCGGCCGCACGTCGCGCGTTTGTATCAACTCTCTCGCTTTCTGCGCCGACATAAAACGACGAGACACACGTTAACGAATTCTCATACTCTTCAACCCTTTTTTCCCGCACGATCTGAGAAGTGGTAACAGCGAGGTGCGCCGCCGCTGGTAGCGTAGGCTGTGCGGGGAAAGCCGTCCTTTGTGTTTCCCCTGCGCCCTTCATAGGTTGATTCAGTAGTGTTTTGTCGGTTGCAAGCGCGGACGGTTCCTCTTCACGCATTTCGTTTGCGATGACGCGAAAGTGCGATCCGCGCGCGCGCGCCGTAGCCAATCTAACTTCAGCGCGCTCGATCAATTTCTCGATATCAGTGCCGCTCGCCGGGAAAGACGCCATGCCGATGGAGAGATCGCTTTCAGGACGTTCCTCCAAAAATTCGTTGCGCGTTGCAGTGAGAAACCTTTGCGCAACTTCGGTGTTCGTGTCGTGCAGGTAAACTAGCAAGGTGGTCGGCCCGTAATAGGCGACCCCATCCATGCCGCGCAAGCGCAGATTGAGGAAACCGTAAGCCTCTATGATCGTGCGGTCGCGCAACGCCCGATTCAATTTTCCTGTGCGGGATGAAGCTTCGACAAGAGCGATTGTTCCCGTCGCGTTTCTTCCTGCCGCTTCGCGCACCGATTCGAGCAGAAAAATAAAATTATCAATCTCCAGACGCTGATCGCTCGCTTGCGGCGCGCTGCGACGCCCCGCTTCCGCGCGCCAGAAGATCGCTTCAAGGCGCGCCTGCATTTCGTTTGAAGGAGTATGAATCGAAAAGTAATCGTCCGCTCCGGCGCGTAAGGAGAGATTGCGCAGTGCCGGGCAGTCCTCATGAAAAAGAAAGATAAGCGGCACGGCGAAAGTCGCTGGCTCAGCGCGCAGGCGGCGGGCAAGCTTGATGCCTTCACTCTCGCTCGTTTCGTCTGGCTGCAATTCAATGAGCGCAACATCGGGAGGTGAAGATGCAATCAAATCGTAAGCGTTTGTTATTCGTTCCGAAACTGTCTTGTAGCCAGTGGGGGCAAGGTGAATCTCTAACTCGGCGGATGTTTCTGTGGAATGTGTAAAGAGAAAAACGCGGCGCGCGGAAACGCTTGCAGGTTGCGTTCGGGGAAATTCGATTGAAGTAATTTTCGGTAAAGCAACCGTCCCTACTTCAAATTCGTTACGCTCGCTTCTCAAAAACTGTGCTTGGCTCGCCATACCTGAATAGTCCCCCTTCTATCGGAAATCCTAAAGCACAAAAAGGCGAACGCCATCGTCCGCCTTTTCTTCTCAATTCATTATCCAAGTCCTCTTATTACTGACTGACGAGTTGAAGCCGACCATCGGGCAAGCGCACTGAATAAACATTACGCTCATAAACAGCCGTCGGAATCGGAGATTGCGCCTTGATCGCAGCGACTTCGGTTGGTGAAACGGGCTGAGCGTTGCGCGCAGCTTGCGGGTCGCGCAACAGTGAGTAGCGAAGCGTGATGCGACGCACATATTCTTGCGTCTCGCGGTACGGTGGGACGCTGCGGTTATAACGCAACACTGCCCCTTCGCCCGCGTTGTAACCGGCGAGCGCAAGCGGCACATTACCTTTGAAGAGATCAAGCAAGAAGCGCATGTAGCGCGCGCCGCCCTCAATGTTTTGACGCGGATCGAAGCGGTCGCGCACGCCGAAACGAGCGGCCGTGCCAGCCATCAATTGCATCAACCCGCTCGCGCCCTTATTAGAAACCGCGCGCGGCTTGAAAGACGATTCTTGATGCATGATCGAATAAAGCAACGCTGGATCAACTCCGTTGCGCTCGCCCGCTTCGATAATAAAGCGATCCACCTGCATGCTGCCCGTCGTAAAGCCGTGAAGCCGCGTGCTTGTCGCAGCAAATGTCGGCGGAACGTAGATCACAGGTTTCGGGCGCGTCGCGCGTCGGACATTGCTCTTAATGTTTTTGTTGACGGACGGAGCGTTTGCTGCGGGGGTGCTGGCGACCCGAACGCCTTGGCTTGTGTCAAGGTTATCAAATGAACGGCGCGACGACTTCTGTCCAACAACAGGGAACGCACAGAGCAACGCAAAGGTGAAGACAATATAGAATTTTTTCATAACGTTTAATCGGGGGATTAACTGCATCAGCAATCCATGATGAACTGCCGGAATTGCAGTGCGGATGGACAGCTAAACCGAAAGATTTAAGAACACACCCACCAAAACGCGCCCTCCCTCAGCGCATTTGTATATTATCATGAATGTTAAACGAAAATCAACATATGCAACATAACGTTTAACATCCGTTTTTACAATATTTACAAGAAAATGCGGACTGACCACGAGGTAGCGAGAATTTAAGCGAAGGGCTTGACAAGCGCGATATGATGGACGACGCTTTACCACCCACACAGTAATGCGCGCCTCTCCGGTGCGCCTCACAACTTCGGAGGGAAACTTATGAAAAACATTCTCATCTTAGCGTTTGCGCTTTTGCTGCTCTACCCGCTCGCAATTGCGCAAAACACTAACAACAACAGCAATACGGAATCGCGCGCCACGGCGAACTCTAACCGCCGCCGCGGCCCCATCTTCCGCGCCAATAAAGATCAGATCAATCAGGCGCAAACGATTTTGAAGCAGCGCGGTTTTTACACAGGCGAGACGACAGGCAAACTGGATCCGGCGACGCGCGCCGCTTTAAAGAAGTATCAGGAAAGAAGTATCAGGCAGCAGAGAACTTGAAAGTGACCGGCACACTCAACCGCGCCACGCTTGAGAAGATGAGCATCACGCTAACGGAACGCCAGCGCGCGATGTAAATGGAAAGTAAAATTGAAAAGGCAAAAGTGAAAGAGTGAAATTCATCAATCTTAACTTTTGCCTTTTATCTTTTTCAGTCTCTAATTTTTATCGCTTCCCTGCAAAAGCGACTCGATAATTTTATAGCTCGCATCAAGCGCTTCCGGCAGTTTGTCTGTCTCCGCGCCACCGCCTTCAGCCATATCAGGACGCCCGCCGCCGCGCCCGCCGACTATCTGTGCAAGCTCACGTATCACTTGTCCTGCGGGAACGCGCGCGCGCAAATCCGGCGACGTGCGAACGATTAAAGACGCTTTGCCTTCACCGCGCCGCCCAAGCACCACGACACCTGAACTCACTTTCGCCATCAGCGCATCAGACAATTGCCGCAAGCCCGCCGCGTCCATCTCGCTCGCCTCGCGTGCTAGAACCTTAACGCCTTGCACTTCCCGCGTCTCATTTCCGTTTGCAGCGTTTGCGCCGCTACCTGCGGTCGCCAGCTTCAGACGCAACTCTTCCGTCTCGCGTCTCGCGCGTTTTAACTCCTCTTGCAGACGCTCAACCATCGCCGGAAGTCCTTCGCGCCCCGTGCGCAACTCGCTCGCTAAAACATCAACCAGCGCCTCCGTCTCTTGAAAGCGCGTGAACGCATCCGCGCCCGTCACGGCCTCGATGCGGCGCGTGCCCGAAGCAATCGCCTCGTCGCGCACAAGCTTAAACAACCCGATGTCTCCCGTCGCGCGCACGTGCGTGCCGCCGCACAACTCTTTCGAGAAGCCCGGCACAGTCAACACGCGTACCTGCTCCGCATACTTCTCGCCGAACAAAGCCATCGCCCCCGAACGCATCGCTTCTTCGAGCGACAAGATTTCAGTTCGGACAGGCTCGTTACGCAAGATGTGATAATTAACCAATCGCTCGATCTCGGCGCGTTCATCTGCTGAGATCGGTTGGAAGTGCGAAAAATCGAAGCGCAAACGGTTAGGTGCAACAAGCGATCCGGCTTGCTTGACGTGCCCGCCCAAGACTTCGCGCAACGCGGCGTGAAGCAGATGCGTCGCCGTGTGATTGCGCCGCGTTGCATCGCGCTTCTCGGCATCAACCTGCGCTGCCACCGTATCGCCAACTCGAAGGCTGCCGCGCTCGACTTTTACGGCGTGCACATTCATCCCACGCACCGGCGCGGATGTGTCATTGACCACAACGTGCGCGTGCGCGTTGACGAGCGTTCCTGTGTCTCCAACTTGTCCGCCTGATTCTGAATAGAACGGCGTGCGATCTAAGATAATCTCTCCCTCATCGCCTTCATATAATTGCTGCGCTTCTTCGTCACCC
>JACDAW010000305.1 GCA_013695245.1 Pyrinomonadaceae bacterium
GCGCGCTTCCGCGCCGGAAGAGTCCTTACCGAATATTGACAAGGGAAGAAGGTGATTTATGATTTGCGATTTTTGATTAAGAGTCTCTCTGCGCTTCAATCGCAAATCAGCAATCGCAAGTCATAAATTTTTATGAAACTCAAGATCGCCTTCCTGATCGCGCTCGTTGTTATCTTGCAAGCATCCTTGCGCAGGGTGTGGCCGCCGCTTGTTTATATCGATCTGCCACTGATCGCTGTTGTCTATTTCGCTCTCCAACGCGACACCCTGCAAGCCATCGTCATCGGCACGATTGCCGGACTCGCTACCGACGCTTTAAGCGGCGGCATACTCGGCGCGGGCGGTTTCTCGAAAACTGTTGTCGCCTACTTGATTGCAACTCTCACGACGCGCGTCGTGCTCGACAACACGTTGATCAGAATCCCAGTCTTGGCAGGAGCGGTCGGGCTTGATTCGTTCATCTACGTGCTGTTGCACCGCCTGCTCAATCAACCGTCCATGAAGCCCTTTGCGGAAGTCACATCATTTAGGTTGATTGCGACGACGGTTGTAGGCACAATGTTCTTCTACGCGCTCGACGCGCTTTTCAGCGACCGGGCGCGCCAACGCCGCGCCTTCGCTTTCAGACGACGCTCGGCGCGCCGCTTTTCGAGGCGGCGTTAGAGGTTTCGGCGTTTCTGGTAGAAATGGATTCTCCCTCAGTCCGCGTTATAAATTTCCAACTTCGGAATTAGAAATAGAATGAAGTTTCAAGACGATTCGCAAAACTTACGTTTGCGTTTAAGCGTGATCACTATCACCGTGCTCGCCATGCTCGTGGCGCTCGGCGTGCGGCTCTATTTTCTGCAAGTCGTGAAAGGAGCCTACTACGCTGAGAAAGCAGAGAACCAGCGCGTGCGCCTTCTGCCGATCCCCGCGCCGCGTGGCGCGATCTTCGACCGCAACGGGAAAATGCTTGTTGACTCGCGCTCGACCTACAACGTTATCATGTCGCGCGAAGACATTCGAGGCAAAGATTTCAACTCGATCATCGCGCCGCTCTCCGAAGGTCTCGATCTTGACACAGAACTCTTGCGCGAACGCTTCGAGGAGATAAAATCGCAACCCGCCTTTGAATCAATCCGCATCAAGGAAGGCGCGACCACCTCAGACAGGGCGTGGATCGAGGCGCACGCGCTTGAATTCCCAGAACTGCGCATCGAAGAACAGCCGCAACGCCGCTACCCGGAAAACGGCTCGCTCGCGCACGTCCTCGGCTACGTCGGCGAGATCAGCCCACAACAGTTGGAACAAGCGCGCTTCAAAGATAAGAGCTACCGTCCCGGTGACATCATCGGCAAAGAAGGCATTGAAGCTGTTTACGACGAATTCTTGCGCGGGCGCGACGGCTACCGCAAAGTCATTGTTGACAGTCGTGGGCAGATTCAGGAGACGCTTGAAAAAGTGCCGCCGCAGCCCGGTCAGGACATGGTGACGACCATTGATCTCGAACTACAGGAAGCGGCCGAAGCGCAACTCCAGAATACACCGACGAAGCGCGGCGTAATCATCGCCCTCGATCCGAACAGCGGCGAGATTCTCGCCCTCGCCTCCGCCCCATCCTACGATCCGAATCTGTTTACCCAACGCATCTCGACGAAAGAGGGACGACGCGAATACGCAGCACTGCTTAACGATCCGAAAACGCCGCTCTACAATCGCGCGATTCAGGGTCGCTATCCGCCCGGCTCAACGTGGAAGATTCCGATGTCAGTCGCGGGATTGCAGCAAGGCGCGCTCACCGTAGAACACTCGGCGCTCGCGTGCGGCGGCGGCATCACGGTCGGCAACAAGTTTACGCGCTGCATGGGCAATCATGGCTCGCCGCCACTCGATTACGCGATCACGAAATCATGCGACGGTTACTTCTACCGGCTCGGTTTGAAAATGGGCGTTGACGGCATCATCTCGATGATTGACGAATTTGATTTTGACAAGCGCACGGGCATTGACCTGCCGCATGAAGTTATCAGCCAGACGCCCGCCTATTGGAAGCCGCGCCTCGAAGCGCGCGGCGAGGGCTGGAGAGACATCCGCACCGTCTATGCTTCAATCGGTCAAGACACGGTGCAGATCACGCCGCTCGCGTCGTTGCGCGCAGTTGCGGCCGTCGCCATCGGCGGGCGCATGTACGTGCCGCATCTGGCTAAACAATTTAGAGCTGTGTCTGCCGTCGGCGAAGTGGGGATGGAGGATTACCGACCGGCGCGTGAGGCGCGCGGCTTCGACCGTCCCGATCCGAAGATCATTCCGATCCCGCAAGCTCAGCACGACCTCGTGATCAAAGGCATGTGGGGCGTGGTTAATAACGGCGGAACGGCCGCGCGCATTAAGATGGCCGGTTTTGACATTGCGGGTAAGACCGGCACGGCGCAAGTCGCCGAACTCGGTAAAGACACCGGCGCGAACAAAGATCATTCGTGGTTCGTCTCATTCGCGCCCGCCGACAAACCCGAAATCGCCGTCATCGCGCTCGTCGAAAACGTCGGCTTCGGCGCGTCCTTTGCCGCACCCGCCGCGCGGGGCATCTACGATGTTTATTACCGCCAATCGCGCCACCAAGAACCGCCCGGAGCGGCGCAGCAGATCGCTAGAAGGGAATAGAAGTAAAGTAGGAAGTAGGAAGGATGAAGGCGGAAGTGTGGACACGCCGAAGGCGTGATTTAACGATTTAAATTTTTGGATCAAAGCTTCTAAGCTTTGTCCTCACTTCCTCCTTCCTCCTTTATCATCATGGTTGCACTTTTAGAAAAACGTCGTCTCCGCGACTTCGATTGGATGCTCGCGCTGCTTGCGATCTCTATCGTCGGCTTCGGCACGTGGCAGATTTATAACGCGCAGCCGACGGAAAGTTATTGGCAGAAGCAACTCATCGGACTCGCCATCTCGCTTGTGGCGATGCTCGCTGTTTCGTTTACGGATTACCGCAAGCTGGTTGATTACGCCCCCGCCTTCTACGCCTTCGGACTCTTGCTGTTAATTATCGTGCTGATACCCGGCATCGGGATGAGGATCAACGGGCAGCAGTGCTGGATCAAACTGCCGGGCATCGGGCAGTTCCAGCCTTCCGAGTTCGTTAAAATCCCGACCGTCCTTATGCTGGCGCGCTACTTCGGGCGTCTGCGCGGGCACGTATTGGCGTGGAAAGAGATGGCCGTCGGCGGACTAATTCTCGCCGTGCCCATCGCGCTCATTCTGCTTGAGCCGGACGCGGGACAGGCGATTACTTACTTGCCGCTTCTTGCTGTCGTGCTGTTTCTCTCGTCAATCAGAATGTGGATCGTTATCGCCGCGCTTGTGCTGAGCACCGTCGCTGTGCCCGCCGCTTATGTGATCGGCGTGCAGACGGGGAAGATAAAGAACTATCAGCAGCAACGCATCAACGTCATCCTCGACCCGGAGAACGCCGACAAGCGCGGCTTCGGTTATCACACGTGGCAATCAATCTTGACGGTCGGCAAAGGCGGACTCACGGGCGCGGGCGGTACTTCGACCGAGTTTTCGCAGAGCCGCTTAAAGTTCTTGCCAGAGCCGCACACTGATTTCATCTTCGCGGTGACGGCGGAAACGACCGGATTCGTCGGCTCGATCCTGCTGCTCGCAGCTTACGCTGTATTGCTTCTTAAACTAATCATGGGAGCGAGGCGCGCGCCGGATCGCACAGGGATGCTCGTGATCATGGCGATTGTCGGCGGACTCGGCTTCCAGATTTTCATCAACGTCGGCATGGCTCTGGGACTCTTGCCCGTGATCGGCGTGCCGCTTCCCTTAATGAGCGCGGGCGTGTCAAGCGTGCTGGCGACATTCATCGCTATTGGCTTTGCGATCAGCGTGCAGCTACGGCGGTTTGTCAACTAGCATCGAAGGGCGGAGGTCGGTTATCAATCGAGCGGCGGGGTGATTATTGCTTCTCTTTTAGGGTTCGCTCGGATATACTGCTCGACGTTCATCCTGCCTG
>JACDAW010000335.1 GCA_013695245.1 Pyrinomonadaceae bacterium
CAGGCACGGCGTGCGCGCCGGAGATTTCAAAGCCGCTCGCCCACACTGCATCGAATCCGGCTTCTTCGACGAGGCGCGCGCTAATGCCGTTGTGAGCTCCCGCCAACACAATAGGACTGCTTTCGACGAGCATTTTTCTGAGCATATTTGCTTTATTCATATATTCTGAAAATTAATTTGATTTCTTAACTAAGATTTAAGGATAGCAATTTAAACTCTTAATATCGGGCGCAGTCTCGGTCAAAAGTTAGTTTCCCTCTACTGTCTAAATACCGCGTCTGAAACGAACGCAACAATATACACGAATATTCAACGGTAGAAAAAGCGCGCAACGAAGTTAAAAGCTATGGCGGAAGACGAGGGAGTGTAATCGAACGCTTTTTGTAGAGACTTGCTCTCCGAATTGTAACAGACGCTTTTGTTTCGCGTCGCGGCTGCTAAATTGCAACGACTCAAAATTCTATTCATAGCTTAACGCTTCGACGGCGTCCTGTCGCGCGGCTCGCAGCGCCGGATAGAGCGCGCCGAGGATGCTGCCCGTAAATCCGATCACAAATGCGACGAGCATCCAGCGCGGCTCGATATCAATGCTTAATTGCGTCGCGCGCACGAGCAAGAAGCGCACGGCGAGCGTGAGGGCGACGCCCGCCGCAAATCCGATCAGGCTCAGTAAGATCGCTTCCTTTTCGATCACCCAGATAATCTTGCGCTTAGACATGCCGAGCGCCTTCAGGATTCCGATCTGCCGCGTCCGCTCCGTCACCGTCGTGTACATCGCAAGCAATATCACCAACGTGCTGATCACGGCCGCGACCGCGACCACGATTTTAATAAACACATCCAAAGCGGGCGTGCCGGAAGCGTAAATCTCCGGCAAATCGCGCGTGAAGATAATTTGATCTTCCGGGAATTTTTCTCTAATGCGCTGCGCTACCTCTTCCTGAGCCGCAGAATCGCTGCACGCGACGAGAACGGCCGTGCAATGTCCTTCGCCGCCCGCCTGCTCCTGCATCGTAGCAAGCGGAATCTTGACGTGCGCGCCGCCCGCCGGTTCATAGACGCCGACAATGCGAAACGGGCGTTCATATAGCGTCACCGTCGAGCCGACCGCCACGCTTCTCTCTATCTTCCAGTGTTCGTCAATAATCACTTCGTCGCCGGTGCTCGCCAGTTTCGCTCCCTCCTTGATGCGCAAGCCTGTCAACGCGGCGTACTCGTCAAACGGGATGCCGTCAACAAGACGACTCCCGAAGCCGCTATCGCTTTTATCGAAGCTCTGCCCGACGGGAACGGCGGCGCGCACACCGGGAAGGCGCGCGATCTCTTCTGCGCGCGAGACGGGTAGTTTAAAGGGTTGCGCGCCAGTCAGTCCGAGCGTGCCGGATGCGCTAATGCGAATCTCGGCGTTAATGCTCGATTCGCGCCGACCGCGCTCGCGCAACATGCCGTGCGCAAGGCCGACGGTCAAGACGATCATCAACACGCCAAGTGAGATGCCCAAGATCGTGACAATTGTGCGCGGGACGCGGTGTGTAACATTGGCGAAAACGAGATTATTCATAAACGCTATACAATTTAATTTCGCAGCTTAGTCGTGCTTCGCGCAGAGACTGCTTCTTCCTCAATCGAGCGCGCAATCGTTTACCGACGCTCTCTGAAGTTTTAACGTTGCGGCACATCAGTGCTTGATTCCGCTTTCGGCGCGCCGCGCTTTGTGTCCACAAAAAGTTCCTTGATGATGCGTCCCGGAAACTCTCTGAAGCCGCGCGCGGACAAAGCTGCGCTTGGTCGCCCATCAACGAGTTGATTTGTTAAGGTCAACACGGTCGGAACAAAGCTAAGGCTATCGTAGGCTTCTTGGACAACGGCGGCGCGTGGGATGCCCGTCAATTCACCACCTGCAAACATCAACACCGAATGGGTTGAGATGCGAAAGAAAGAGCCATGATTGCCACCCGGATTAAATCCTTTCACGTCAAAATTCCAGTGGTCATTAGCAAGAATCGTCAAATCAGGTTCAACAAGACGGCGTTGGCGCAAAGTGAAACGTCGTAGCAGGGCTTCGTTCTCCGTCAATCCCGGCTGAGACGGATCGAGAGCTTGCGTCTGATGACGCCCGAAAAGTTCGTGTAGCCCGACGAATCCGTTTGAGTATTTTCCTTTGTGCAGCGCGCGTGTCCACTCCACATCCGTATGCCAAGCGTTAAGCCATGCGGCGCGGTCGCCTTCGGGCACTTTGATATTTTCGTCTTCCCACATCTTCAACGGAAATTCTTCGCGCCACTCGACGCGCTCGAAACTCACGCGTCCGCTCTCATCCTGCTTTAATCCGGCCACAGGCAGATAACGCAGGCGCAAACCTTTACCCGCCTCGTCGCGCCTTGCCAAGACGAGCGCCTGTCGCTCTCGTCCGCCATTAAGCCAGATGGCATCCTCACCGGGAAGCAGACTCTCGTCAAGCGCTTCGGTCAACGCCTCACGCGGCACCCGCACTGCGACAAAATCAACGGGGCGCGAACCGACGCCCGCCTGCACGTTGTTGCGCATCCGCACGTCGTGCAGCAACGTGAAGTAGTCAACGCGCGTGAAACTACGGCGCGCATCGAGCGCGCCGTCGGACGTTAACGCGAGTCCGCCGGGCGCAAGCCCCGCAACGTAATTTTGCAGTTTATAAATTGTGTTCGATTCGCCCATCGCTCGTCTAGATAGAAAATCTTCAACTTTGAGCCGGGAAGGATCAAAATTCTCGCGGCTGAGCGATAGTAAGTTCGCTAAGGTGCGCGCATATTCCGTGTATCTCTGTTCGGCGGAGCGCGCGGCGTCCATGCGCGCGAAGATGCGGCGCGCGTCTTGGTCGCGCCCGGCATCGCGGTCTGCTTGCGTCCATTCCTTCGGCTGTGAGTCAAATAGCAATCGATCTCGCTCAATCTTGCCACGCAGAGCAGTAAGCTCTTCGCGCAATTCCTTCAGCGTGCGCTCCCATTCGGCGCGGCGTCTTTCGATTGTTGCGAAGAATGCATTGGTCGCCGCGCGCTGCAGCGCGGGCGAGAGATTATTCTTCTGGAGTTGCTGAAAAACGATCTGCAATAAATTAAGGTCGCTATCGCGCAGATGGATGGAAGTGCGCTCGTTGCCATCGAAATCAAGCAGCGCGGTCGGGTAATCCTCGCTCCTATTCTTCAAATAGAACGAGTCGGGCGCGGTGGTCGTAAAAAGCGGCGTCAGCGGATAGATTCCTTTGAGCGCATATTCCTGCATCAAGCGCCGTTTGGTGACGACGTGATGAGCACCACCCACCGCGCTCGTCAAGAGCTTGACGAGATTGTAGCCCTGACTGTAAGAGCGCGCGTCAGTGTTAATGCCATGGTCGGAGACGAGCGCGAGCGCCGTCTCCGAAGCCAGCGGGCTGCGCTCGACGCCTGTCCAGACGCGCCCGACGATGGCGTCAATCTCCTGCAAAGCCTGAAGCTGCACGCGCGGGTCGCGGTTGCCATGCGCCACGTGATCGTATTCCGGCGAGTAGTAATCCAGATAACGGATGCGCGTGTCTTTCAATTTCGAGATCAGTTCTCGCACAAGCTGATCATCAATGATGTTGCGCGTCTCAAACCCGGTAGTCCATTCGTCAAGCAGTTCGCGCGGGGTTCGCGTCGTGATGCGATTTTGCAGACCGCGCTGGAGCGTCGTCCAACGCACGCCGCGCTGATAAAGCTGAAAGCCCATGCGCCGCTCGCCGTAAGGATACGCATCGCCCAAGAGCGGCACGCCAACCTCGTCGAGCACCTCGGCGCCGGGCATGTCAACGCGCCGCGAAAGAGAATAGTTGATATAGAACGGAATGAAATTCAGGTAATCGTAAGCGTGAAGCGTGAAGCGGTCGTATTCGACGTTTCCTTTAATCTGTAGGTGCTGCCCCGTGTCTAAGAGCGACCACGATGAAGCCGACAGACTCATTCCGCGCACATAGAAATTTTCGAGGCGCGTGCCGTTATTGAAAAAGACGCGCTCGAACCACGGAAGATAACTCTTGCCGGTGCGCGGATCGCGCTCGCGCACGTAACGCTCAACCGCATCATTGGGCAGACCGTCAACCTTAATGATAACCACGCGCTTCACTTCGCCGTAAGAAAGCGTTTGCGTGAGCAGAATAAAGAAGACAAAGAAAAGGACGGCGTTTACTTTTCGGAGATAAGAACAACTCATAGAAAATCTCACTACCGCTCGCAACTGCAATAACTCAGCATCACACAGCAACGCTTATGCCATCTAAACGTCGTTAAAAATTTTGCTTTGTTTATATTAGCGAGGAAGAGTGTGAGAATGATACCACAACTAACTCAGAGAACTTGAACGAGCAAGAACGCGCCGCCTGTCATAATAATGCTTCGTCTGTCGCTAAATTTTCATTTCTCTTTGCGGGCGTAAATCCACAGATGCCACCCCCATCGCGCCGCCAA
>JACDAW010000351.1 GCA_013695245.1 Pyrinomonadaceae bacterium
GCGATGCGCTCCATCGGCGAAAGGACGCTTAACTCTTCCGGCGTCGGCTCACACGCGGAGCGCATCTCGGTCAGTTGCCCTTCTTCTACTTGCGAACTCGAATCAACTTCCTTCTGAAACATTAAAAACGAAAATTGGAGCGAAAGATGTGTGCCTACGTCTTGCGCTCTTTACTATTTCGGATCGGTCGGCAGGTTAGCTTGCTGCCAAGCGTCGAAGCCGCCGTAAAGCGGATGCACGTTTTTCAAGCCGCGCTCGATCAGTTCCTGCGCCACACGGGCGCTTGAGCCTTCGTTCGGTCAAGTGCAATAAGTGATCGCCACGCGGTCGCGCGGAATTTCCGCCAGATGTTTTTCCGTCTCGTCGGCGGGCACGCGAACTGCGCCCGGCAGTTTCACGTCCGACTCGCCCCACGCCTTCGGGTTGCGCGTGTCAACGAACGTGAACTGCTCCCCGCGATCCATTCTTTCGCGCACTTCGTCAACTGTCACTCTTGTCGCTTCCATGCCTAGCAAGCCTCCTCCGATTGAATTTGATCTAACTTTATCGAGCACCGCTATTTTAATCGAAACTCAGTCAATCGAAAAGTATTTCGCATCCTCGTGATGCGCGATGATCGCCGAGGTTGATTGCTCAGGGTCAAGTTGAAATTCTTCCGTGAGTTCAACGCCGATGCGCGACGGATCGATCAATTCAAACAGCTTCGTTTGATCTTCAAGGTTCGGGCACGCCGGATAGCCGAAGCTGAAGCGCGAGCCTTGATAGGATTGATGAAAGAGCTTGTTTAAATCTTTCGCGTCTGCGCCCGCGATGCCTAACTCTTCACGAATTCGCTTGTGCCAGAGTTCGGCAAGAGCTTCCGCCGATTCGACCGATAAGCCATGAAAGAAAAGATAATCGGTGTAGTTATCAGCCTTGAAAAGCTCTTGGCTGTATTCGCTCGCGCGTCGCCCCATTGTCACGAGATGAAATGCGACCGTGTCCATCTCCCCCGACTCTTTCGATTTAAAATAATCGGCGAGACACAGATGCTTCAACGTGGGTTGACGCGGAAAGGTAAAACGCAGCCGCTCCGTTCGCTCGTCTTCATTATAAATAACGAGATCGTTACCTTCCGATTGACACGGGAAATAACCATAAACGACGCGCGGCGTGAGCAAATTTTCCCGCTTCGAGCGTTCTTTCAGTTCATCGTAAACGGGGCGCACCTTCTCCCGCACAAACTCACGGTATTCGTCATTTGAGCGGCGTCCTTGCTTAAACTGCCATTGGCCTTTGAAGAGCGCGGTTTCGTTGACGAACGCAAACACGTCGTCGAGCGATACATCTTCAACGACGCGCGAACCGTAGAAAGGCACGCGCGGCACGGGAACGTCGGCGCGAATAGCCGAGCGAACGGTGTGCGTCGTGTCGCCGACGACGGAAGCGGCGCGCGGGCGTGTCGCTTTGCGCAGTCCGAGCTTGGCGTCTTCACCGACAAGAACTTCTTCCTCTTCGGGGACGCTCTCGATATTCTTGCTCGCTTCCGCGCCCGCCGTCGCGCTCTGTTCAGTCGCCGCGCCATCGCCATTCGTCGCATTCATCAATTTATCCATGACATAGAGACCGTCAAAGGCATCGCGCGCGTAGAAGAGCGTGCCTTTATAAATCTGCCGCAAGTCGTCGTCAACGTAACGTCGCGTGAGCGCCGCGCCGCCGAGCACAACGGGGACGCCAATCGCTTGTTCGTTCAAAACTTCCAAGTTCTCTTTCATCACTAGAGTTGACTTGACTAGCAGGCCGCTCATGCCGATGGCGTCCGCGTTGTGTTCGCGGTAAGCGTCAACGATAGCGGAAACGGGTTGCTTAATGCCGAGGTTGACGACCTTGTAGCCGTTATTCGTCAAGATAATGTCAACGAGATTCTTGCCGATGTCGTGCACGTCGCCTTTAACGGTCGCTAAAATCATTGTGCCTTTAGCGGTTGCGCCGCCCTTTTTCTCCATGAAGGGTTCGAGAAATTTGACGGCCGTCTTCATCACTTCCGCCGATTGCAACACGAAGGGCAATTGCATCTGCCCGCTTCCGAAGAGTTCGCCGACCGTCTTCATCCCGTCGAGCAAAATGTTGTTGATGATTTCGAGCGCGGAGTAATTTTCAAGCGCGAGATTTAAGTTGTCTTCGAGTTTGATCTTCTCGCCGTCAATGATGTGATGCTTCAAGCGTTCTTCGACGGGAAGGTGGCTGTCGTCCTGCTTCTCTCTTTTCGTCGTCACGCCCTCGAAAAGTTTTGTAAACTCGCCGAGCGGATCGTAAATGCAAACATCGCCGTCAAACTTTCGCTCGTCGTAAAGCAATTGACGCGCGACTTCGCGTTCGCGTTCGCCGATGCGATTCAAAGGCAGAATCTTGCCCGCGTGGACGATTGCGGAATCGAGTCCGGCTTCGAGCGCTTCATGCAGAAATACGGAATTAAGCACGACGCGCGAAGCAGGATTTAATCCGAACGAAACGTTGGAGACGCCGAGAATCGTATTGCAACCGGGAAGCTCCGCTTTGATGCGGCGGATCG
>JACDAW010000051.1 GCA_013695245.1 Pyrinomonadaceae bacterium
TAAAGCTGATAAGCTTCGGCGTTTTCCGTGTAGTTCTTCGCCAGCCTCTGCGCTTCCGCGCCCGATAATCTCAAACGCAATTTGTCTGCAACGTCGCGCGCAATCTCGCTCTGCAACGTCGCAAGATTTGCCATCTGCCGTTTGTAATCCGCTTTCCACAAAACATTCTCCGTCGCCGCGTCAACCAATTCGACGTACAAAGTCAAATCTTGCCCGCGCTCGACGACGCGCCCCGTGAGAACGGCTTGCACAGATAATTCTCTGCCGACAGTTCTTGCGTCCGCATCTCGGCCTTTATAGCGAAACACGGAACTGCGCGCCTTGATGTTAAGGTTCGGCAGTTGCGAAAGGCTGGTGATGAGAGATTCAGTCATGCCGTCGGAAAGGTACTCTATATCAGCGTTGCCGCTTTGATTAATGAACGGAAGAACGGCGATTGACTCGATACTGTCTGCCGGACGGTTTGCGTAATACCAAACTCCGAAGGCGACTACCGCGAGCAGCGATAATCCAAGCAAAGCAACCGCCAATAAATTTCGCTTCGCTTGCGGTTCGTCATGCGGAGAATGTTTGCCGTGTGCGTTGGCTTCCGTCGTCGGAGTTTCTTTCCTGTCAGTTGCGGCGGGAGCGAGCAAAACGGTTTGCGCTGTGCTTGCCTCGTTTGTAGATGCGCGTTTATGTTCGGCTTCAAATTCAAGACGCTTGTTGAGTTGCTGCAATTCAATAAGTAAATCTTTCGCGCTGCGGTAACGCTCGTCGCGATCTTTCGCTAAAGTTTTCAAAATAATGCGTTCGACTTCGGAGGGAACATCGGGGTTAAATTGTGACAGAGGTAAAGGTTCGTTTTGTAGAATCGCGGCGATACAATCGCTCGTCGTTTCTCCAGCAAACGGCACTCTTCCCGCGAGCATTTCATAAAGCACGACGCCCGAACTCCAAACGTCCGAGCGCGCATCCACATCCTTCCCCCGCGCTTGTTCGGGAGACATATAGGAAACTGTTCCCATCACAAGACCCGGACTCGTCTTCACCAGAGGCTTCGTTAAAGCTTCTCCATCAAGGTTATGCGGCTGTGTCTGCGTGAGCTTCGCCAAGCCGAAATCCAAAACTTTCGCCAAACCGTCCGCGCGCAACATCACGTTCTCCGGCTTGATGTCGCGGTGAACTATTCCTGCATCGTGCGCGGCGGCGAGGGCGGAGAGGATTTGAATGGCGACACTCAAAGCTTCACTCAAACTCACCTGCGAACCGCGCATCACATCGCGCAAAGTCACGCCGTCAATAAATTCGGTAGCGATGTAGTGAATCGAATCTTCCTGACCGGTTTCATAGATTGTGAGGATGTTCGGATGATTGAGCGCGGACGCGGCGCACGCCTCTTGCTCGAAGCGACGCAAGCGTTCAGCATTGAAATTGGCAGGCAAGATTTTGAGCGCCACCTTGCGATGCAGCCGCGTGTCAGAGGCTAAATAAACTTCGCCCATCCCGCCTACGCCGAGTTGTGAACGAATTTCGTAGCGGCCTAGTCGTGTGCCTGCTGTGTGAGTCATCGTCGTAGCGAGTTTTGCTACTGCTGCTGCTGTTGCGGCTCGACTTCATCAGAAGCCGGGAGAGTTAATAAGACGGGCACATTCTAGCCGAAGTTGAAAAGAGGAGCTAGATTTTTGAGATGCTTAAATACTCAAGGCGGTGAGCGCTTAGACGCTCCTTTGTAGGTGTCGTCTCTTTTCGGTCTTGTCCGCATAAACCTCATAAAACTCTATGCTTGATCGTAAGATGTTATATAGGCTTCGCGGACGATTGTTTCGATGGCGCGCTCGTCGCGGCGCGCGCCGAAATACCACGCGAGATAGATGAGATGAAGAAGCGACCACATAATGAGCGCGGGGAAGTAGAAGCGGAGCGGCGGAAACTCAAGCGTGAGCGCGTGAAGCAGTTGCCACGCGCGATAGGAAGCGAGCGCGATCACAACTGCGCCCGTGAGCCAGAAGTGAATGGTGATGAAGCCGATGAATGATTGGCCCAGACGCGCGGGCACGCCAGCGAACTGCGCGCCATTAAGTGGGTAAAGAAAGGCCGCTTCGAGGCGGTGTGCGATGAGCATTTCGTCTCCGGCGATACGGTTAATGCGCTTCTCGATTCCCGTCGCATAGACGCGCGCAAAGACGACGTAAGAGAGAAAGTATGCGGATTGCACGCCGAGGTAAATTGTAAAAAATGGGATGATGAGGGCGATGGCGCGAAACGTGTCAGTCATGCTCGCCGCTGCCATCAGGATGATTACGATCACGCCGAGCACGATCAGTTTATAGAATAGCTCCGAGTATTTGTAGAGCATTGCGCGCATTCGTTCGAGTTGCATGTTGAGAACTTCGAGCGGCAGGACGGAAGGCGCAGCGGGCGGGTTGATTGGCTGATAAGCGTTCATCAATGATAACTCCTTCGCGGAAGTTCGCGTTCGTGTTGTCGGTTGGCGCGCGTCTTTGATAAGATTCGCGTTATAGTGAAGCATTATCTGCGTGTCAAATTCGTGCTCGAAAGTTAAAAGAAAATTTGCCGACGCGCGAGTGAAATTCCTCGCCACTTTAGTAAACGTAAAGCTTGTCTCCCGGAAACTCGGCGGCAAAAGCTATAAACTTCACATTTGATTCTTTCTTCAAACCTCTGAGTTTGATTGCCGGTAAGAATCGCAACGTTCCAATCGCCTACGGAGTGAAAACTATGAAACCTCGCGTCACAAATCATTTGTGCTTATCCCTCGCCTTCGCGCTTCTTTTAGCGTCGCAGCCGCTCGCATTCGCACAGCAAGCCGCGCAGCCTACGCAGCAAAGCGCAACACCGACCGTATCCACAAGCGCCGCGCCCGTCGCGTTGCCGAGAGGCGTTGAGCGCGTCGCATCAGTAGAAGGTATTACCGAGTATCGTCTGCCGAACAATTTGAAGGTTCTTCTGTTTCCCGACCAAACGAAGCAGACCGTGACCGTTAACATGACCTACCTCGTCGGCTCGCGTCATGAAAATTATGGCGAAACGGGGATGGCACATCTGTTTGAACACCTGCTGTTTAAGGGATCGAAGAATCATCCGAACATCGTTCAAGAACTCGCCGAACACGGTGCGCGCTACAACGGTACGACCTCTTTCGACCGCACGAATTACTACGAGTCTTTCTCCGCGACGGACGCAAATCTCGATTGGGCTTTGCGACTCGAAGCCGACCGCATGGTTAATTCTTTCATCGCCAAAAAAGATTTGGATTCTGAGATGACTGTCGTGCGCAATGAATTCGAGGCGGGAGAAAACAGCCCGTTCGGTTTGTTATTCAAACGTGTGCTCGCCACCGCTTTCGATTGGCACAACTACGGCAACGTCGTGATCGGCTCGCGCGCCGACATCGAAAACGTGCCCATCGAGCGTCTGCAAGCTTTCTATCGCAACTACTATCAGCCGGACAACGCCGTGCTGCTCGTCGCGGGAAAGTTCGACGAAGCGAAAACTCTTTCGCTCATCAATGACATCTATTCGCCGATTCCGCGCCCAACGCGCACGCTGCCAAAATTCTACACGGCTGAACCTGCGCAGGACGGCGAACGCAATGTGACGGTGCGGCGCGTCGGCGACACACAGTTTGTCGCCGCCGCATATCACGTGCCGCCGGGTTCGCACCCTGACGCTGCGCCGCTCGCTTTGCTTTCATCCGTGCTCGCGGGTTCGCCTTCGAGTCGTCTGCACAAAGCTCTCGTTGAAACACAGAAGGCGGCTTCCGTATTCGGTTTCAGCTTTCAACTTCACGATCCGGGCTTAATGTTCTTCGGAAGCGAAGTGCGCAAGGAGAAATCGCTTGACGAAGCGCGCGGGACGTTGCTCACAACA
>JACDAW010000375.1 GCA_013695245.1 Pyrinomonadaceae bacterium
CGATGCGCACGGGCGCGAAACATCTCGACAGCAACACGCAGTTCTGGCTCTTTTTAGCTTTCGGCATCGCCTTTGCGATCAAAGTGCCGCTCTTTCCTTTTCATACGTGGCTGCCGGACGCGCACACCGAAGCGCCGACGGCCGGATCAGTGATTCTCGCGGGAGTCCTTTTGAAGATGGGAACTTACGGCTTGCTGCGTTTTAACTTCGCACTGTTTCCAGAGGCTTCGCGCTACTTCGCTCCGTTTGTGATCACGCTCGCTGTAATCGGCATTATCTACGGCGCGCTCGTCGCTATGGTGCAGCCGGACGTAAAACGACTCGTCGCATATTCGTCCGTCAGTCACATGGGCTTCGTTGTGCTCGGACTGTTCTCATTCACGGAACAGGGAATGCAGGGCGCGCTTTATCAAATGCTTAATCACGGCGTTTCAACCGGCGCGCTCTTTCTGCTCGTCGGCATGATCTATGACCGTCGCCACACGCGCATGATCGAAGACTTCGGCGGACTCAACAAACCGATGCCGCTCTTCGCCACGCTCTTCGTGTTCGCGTCTCTCTCGTCTGTCGGCTTGCCGATCCTAAACGGCTTCGTCGGCGAGTTTCTGATCATGTTGGGCATGTGGACTTCCAATTTGCGCTACTCTTGGATCGCCACGATGCTCGCGGCGACCGGAGTTATCTGGGCGGCCGTTTATATGCTCTGGATGCTCCAGCGCGTTCTCTTTGGGCGCATCACGAACGAAGAGAATCGTCGTTTGAGCGATCTTAATTGGCGCGAACTTGGATTGTTAGCGCCGCTTCTTGCGCTGATGATCCTGATGGGAGTTTATCCGCAACCGTTTCTTCAACGCTCGGAGCGAAGCGTCGGGCTGGTGCGTGCTCGGCTCGTTAGTCCGCAAGGCGGCGGTTCATTTACGGCCGAAGTCGAACGCACAACAAATCATCCCTCAAAGGAGTTACCAATCCGGTGAAACGATTTATCTTTACCGTATTAGCGTGTGCTTTCTTAATGCTTGTCGTTAATCTCCATCGAAGCGGCGCGCAGCAAACGCAGAAAGTGCAAACAGCCGCGACCGGCGCAATCACGTTCAACTTGCGCGGCATTGACGGAAGAACTTACGATCTTGCACAGATGCGCGGCGAGATCGTGCTCGTCTCTTTTGGCGCAACGTGGTGCGGGCCGTGCGCCGAAGAACTCGCTGCGCTCGAAGACTTGAAACGCGAGTATGAACACCGTCCGATCAGATTCCTGTGGGTAAGCATCGAGACGAAAGAAGAAGCCACAAATGCTCTCTTGCGTTCCTACGCAAAATCAAAAAAGCTGACGCTTCCCGTTTTGCGTGACACGACGCGCGCGGCCTACGGACAATTCTCGGAGCGCGTGCGCTTGCCCCTCGTAGTGATCTTTGACAGTGAAGGAAAACTCACTCAGCCCGCGCTTGTCGGTATGGCCGCTTCGCCGGAACTTTACAAGCAACGTGTTCGCAGTAAACTCAACGAACTTATTGCGACGCAGACGCTAAGCGCAAACTAATACGATGAACTCTTATTTTGCACTGCAAGCATTTTCGCCGGACGTTAACTTCGCGATCATTTTGCCGGAGTTGATCCTCTCCGTCGTTGGCGCGTTGGTAATGCTGATAGACGCTTTTCTACCACGCGCCGATTCCGGCAGAGGACGTTGGATCACCGGCTCCGTTTCCCTGATTGGGCTAGCGGCGGCAGCCCTTTCTTGCGTCTGGCTGTGGGCGGGCAATACGAATGAGATGCAGGGCACGTTTGGCGGCATGATCGTGCTCGACCGGATGCGGCTCTCGTTCTCGTTCGTGTTTTTGATTGTCTCCGCTTTAACAATTCTCATTTCAATGATCTGGGTCGAGTGGGAAAATCTACCGGGCGGCGAATTTCACGCGCTGCTGCTTTTCGCCACCGTCGGCATGATGCTGATGGCTTCCGGCGGCGATCTCGTAATCATCTTTCTCGGCTTGGAACTTCTTTCAATCGCCACCTACGTGCTCGCCGGTTTTCGTCGCACGGACTTACGCTCAAACGAATCTTCGCTCAAATACTTTATTCTCGGCTCGTTCTCATCCGCCTTTCTGCTCTACGGTATCGCGCTCATCTATGGCGCAACGGCGCAAGCAAGCGGCGTTGCAGGCACAACGAACATCCGCGAAATCGCCATGCGTTTAGATACGGCGCTCTACCCGCCGCTTCTGTTTGCGGGCGCGGCGATGATGCTTGTTGGTTTTGGATTTAAGATCGCTACTGCACCGTTTCACGTCTGGACGCCGGATGTTTACGAAGGCGCGCCGACGCCGGTTACCGCGTTTATGGCGGCGGGGCCGAAAGCGGCCGGATTCGCCGCCTTCATGCGCGTTTTTCTGATCGGCTTTCCTTTCGCCGCCGCAACTCAGTTCACGCAAACGACATATCAGACACATACAGCATGGCTCAGCACGCTTTACGTGTTGGCGATCCTGACGATGACTATCGGCAACGTCGCCGCCCTGGTGCAATCAAACGTCAAGCGGATGCTCGCTTATTCCTCGATTGCCCACGCGGGCTACGCGCTCGTCGGTTTTATCGCGGCGGGCGCAACCGCTGATGCCGCGCAACGCAGCGATGCAGTGGCGTCAGTCGTTTTCTACATGCTTACGTATTCCGTGATGAATTTGGGCGCTTTCGCCGTCATTACTTTAATGTCCAGAAGCGGTGACCGCCGCACGGAGATCGAAGATTACACCGGAATCGGTTTCAAAGCCCCGATGCTCTCCTTCGCGCTCTCGATTTTTCTGCTCTCCATGATCGGCGTTCCCTTAACGGCTGGTTTTATGGGCAAGCTGATGGTGTTTCGCGCGGCTTTAAATCAAGGTTACGTATGGTTAGTTGTAATCGGCGTGCTCAATTCGGCCGTTTCGGTGTACTATTACTTGCGGCTCATTGTGGTGATGTTCTTCCGCGAACGCACCACTGAATGGAGCGCGCCGCGCATTCCGGCGAGCATCGCGGTCGCGCTTCTTTTAACGATCATCGGAGTGCTGTATTTGGGCGTGTTTCCCGGACGAGTGATCGACGCTTTTCAATCAGAGCAGCGAACGAACAATCGCGT
Source organism: Pyrinomonadaceae bacterium (assembly GCA_013695245.1). Classification (GTDB taxonomy): domain Bacteria; phylum Acidobacteriota; class Blastocatellia; order Pyrinomonadales; family Pyrinomonadaceae; genus JACCYN01. The sequence continues at coordinate 3,116 of JACDAW010000375.1, forward strand.
CGCCGCACGCTAAAGTTTTATTTATGAATGTGGCAGGTGAAATGGAGTTAGTGACACAAAATAGCGTAGAGCGACTGACCCCGAAATCTCACCAACGTCAGCCATCAATTGATGCGGTTGCGGCAGAAGTCAAAGAGTTATTAGGCGAAATCTGGTTACCGGAACTTTACCGCTCTCAAGTCCGTCCCCTGCGCACGCGCGCCTACGCCCTTCATCCGGTGCATAAAGAGGCGGTCGAAATACAACATACGCTGCTCGGCATAGAACTAAAAACCGGACGCTATCGCACGCTTTGTCCCGATCTCGCCACCGCCCGCTACTTGGCCGTATGGACGCGCGCCGGTTGCGCTTCAATTGCTGTTCCCTACGACATTACGCAAATTTCCCGGCTCGCCGACGATCTCGAATCGGCGTGGCATCGCATGTTGCTTTTAGTTGACCACGCGGCGGCGGAGCGCAAATCCGCATTTCGGCTTCGCGTGCGCGCAAAGCTTTTAAGCGACTTGCAACATGCGATTGCTGAAGCGGGTGCAGGAGCAGCGATTCCTAAATTTAATCAAAATACGAAACAGCACACCTGAAAATATTTTTATGTCAACTGAGTTAACAATGGACGATCCGCGCGTTGAAGGAAACGTTCGCACTGATGTGGACGAACCGCTTCCGTTTCCCTTTAACCAACGCAGCTTCTGCCGCTATGAGCCGATTGAAAAGCGCGTCGCGGAAGCGCGCGTGCTCGTCGTTGACGATCTCTTACGGGATGAGCGCGACGTGTCCGATGTGGCGCGCAGAGAGTTGGGGCGAAGCCTTCAGGCGCATCTCAACCGCGAACGCCAGATCGCAACGCTCGCAGTCGAAAACATCGTCAACAACATTAATCGCCTTGTGCAAAAACCGCAGACGCAAGTGGCGCACATCTCCGAGATCAAGGAAGTTGCCGAAGAATTTCAACCTGATGCAATTGTTTTAAGCGGCACGCTCTCTGATTTCGATTATTACAGCTTGGAACTTCTCGACAACTTCGCACGCTTTATTCGCGGAACGAAGACGGCCGTTTTGGGAATCTGCGGCGGTCATCAACTTGTCGGCAGAAGTTTCGGCGCGCGCGTCCTGACGCTCGACAATTTAGAGCAGAGCGAGCGCCGCCAGCGTAAACTTTACGAATATCAATACAGGTTTGTGCGCATTAGCGCGCCCGACGACGCAATCTTCTGCGGTATCTACGACCGTGAGTCGGGCGTCTGGCAAGATTACACGACGGAGGCGCGCATCCTCCGCGTCTGGCAGAATCACGGACTACAACTCAACTCTGTTCCCGAAGGTTTCCAGTTGCTTGCCACATCCTACCTGTGTCGCAATCAGATGATGGTGCGGCGCGACGAAGGACAGTTGATCTACACCGTGCAGTTTCATCTCGAAAAATCATTCGAGGACTGGTACAAGAGCCATAAGCTCGGCGGCACGCGCTGGGAGCACCCGAACGAATCGCGCGACGGGCGCATTATCTTTGAAAACTTCCTGCGCGCTGCGCTCGAACACGCGGGCAAGGTTCAAATGGCTTGCCCGACTCCTTAAACGTAAATCTATTGCCAAGACATTTCGTTTTGCAACCGGCGAAAGCGTCAAGCGTAGTTAAAGTGACTTCATCTTAAACTACGACGAGGGAGCGGCCGCGGCGTTAATATTGATGTCGAAGGGCACGTTTTCCATCGTTCGCTCGATCAGCATATTAACCACCGCGTGCAGATCTCCCGTTTCCTGAAACACTTTAAGCTGCTGATCGGCCGACGTGCCGCGCGCCAAAATCGTATGGATGTGTTCGACCTCTTTACGCGAATCCAAGTCATCTAAAACGCCGTCAACGAATTCCAACAACTCATAGATGAGATCGCGCACCGGCACTTCCTGTTGTTTGCCGAAGTCAATGAGTTTTCCTTCGAGTCCGTAGCGCACGGCGCGCCACTTGTTCTCTTGAACCAACATGCGACGGTAAAGGCGGAAGCCCAAGTTTCGGTCAATCAAGCGGTCGAGCGTGGCGACAATGGCTTGGAAAAGCGCGGCGAGGGCGATGGTATCGTCAACGCTCGTCGGGATGTCACAGACGCGAAACTCCAGCGTCGGGAAGAACGGATGCGGGCGGATGTCCCACCAGATTTTCTTCGGGTTGCTGATACTGTTCGTTTTCAGCAGCAGTTCAATGTAGCGTTCAAATGAACTGTACGAATCGAAGTAGTCGGGGATGTCGGTGCGCGGAAACTTCTTGAATACTTCCGAGCGATAAGACTTCAGCCCGGTGTTGATGCCCAGCCAGAAGGGCGAAGAGGTTGAGAGCGCCAGCACGTGCGGCAAGAAATAGCGCGAGGCGTTCATGATGTGAATCTGCCGGTCGCGGTCGGGGATGCCGACGTGGACGTGCAGACCGAAGATCAAGAGTGAGCGCGCAACCATCTGCAATTCTTCGATGAGCAGCGCGTAGTGCGGGTCGTCGTAAATCTTTTGTTCATTCCATAGCGAGATCGGATGCGTCGAAGCTGCGACAATTGCTAAGTCTTTCTTGCGCGCGAGCGCCGAGATGATCGCGCGCAGGTTCGTGATATCCTTGCGCGCCTCTGCGATGTTTTGGCAGATGCCCGTCCCGACCTCGATCATCGACTGGATCATTTCGGGCTTCACCTGCTCGCCGAGCAGCATGCGCCCCTCGTCCAGTATCTCAGAGACATGCGACTTCAATTCGCGCGTCTGCGGATCGACGATCTGAAATTCCTCTTCGATGCCGAGCGTGTATTGCTCCATG
>JACDAW010000059.1 GCA_013695245.1 Pyrinomonadaceae bacterium
AAGATCGTCTTTGTCTCCGGCATCGGCTGCGCGTCGCGCTTTCCCTACTACATGAACACCTACGGATTCCACACGATTCACGGCCGCGCTCCCGCACTCGCCACAGGGATTAAAGCCTCGAATCCTGACTTGAGCGTGTGGGTTATAACAGGCGACGGAGATGCCTTGTCAATCGGCGGCAACCATTTCATGCACGTCATTCGCCGCAACTTGGATATCAACTACATTCTTTTCAACAACCGCATTTACGGTTTGACGAAAGGTCAATACAGCCCGACGAGCGAAGTCGGAAAGCGAACAAAGTCATCGCCCGCCGGCGCGATTGATTACCCGCTTAATCCTCTGTCAGTGGCGATTGCATCGGAAGCAACGTTTGTTGCGCGCTCACTTGATATTGATGTCAAACATCTCGGCGCAACGATCAGCGCGGCGGCGCATCACAAAGGCGTCTCGTTCGTCGAGGTTTATCAGAACTGCAACATCTTCAACGATGGCGCATTTGAATCGTTCACCGAGCGAGGCGTGCGCTCTGACAAGATGATCTACCTTGAGCACGGGCAACCGCTCGTCTTCGGCAAAGAGCGCGACAAGGGAATCCGCATGAACGGCGCGCGTCCTGAAGTCGTTGAGCTAAATTCCGAAACGGGTTTAACCGCCGACGATCTGCTCGTCCACAACATCCACGAACCCGATCCTTCAGTCGCCTTTATGCTCGCGCGTATGCAGCAGCCGGATTTCCCGCAACCCGTCGGCATCTTCCGCGCCGTCGAGCGCGACACTTACGAAGATTTGCTTGTTGCGCAGATCGAAAGTGCCGTCGCCAAACAAGGGCGCGGCGAGATTGAGAAATTGATCAATAGTGGCGACATGTGGACGGTGGAATGAAAAGAGGAAGTAGGAAGGCGGAAGGATGAAGTGTGGACAAAGCCTTTGGCTTTGAATTGAAGAAATTATCGAGCACGCCGAAGGCGTGTCCGAACTTCCGCCTTCATCCCTCCTCCTTCCCACTTTAGTTTGCCATGCTTTGTCCTTCCTGCGGATACGACAATATTGAGGGCGTGGATAGTTGCGAGAACTGCATGGAGCCGTTGCGCGATTTGGATGTGCCGCGCGCTGATGCGACGAGCGGACTTGTGCGTTCGGTGATGGAAGATGAGTTGGGGAGTTTGGAGCGTAAAGAGTTTGTCGCGGCGCGCGTTGACGAAAACGTAGGGGACGTTCTCCGGCGCATGAAAGAGTCGAATGTGTCTTGCGCGCTTGTCCTTGAGGGCGAAGAAGAGCTTGCCGGAATCTTTACGTTGCAAGATGCTTTGCGCAAAGTCGGCGTTGATTCATCGCGCGCCGAAACGCTTCCGGTGCGTGAGGTGATGACGCCAAAGCCAGAGGCTTTGCGCGAAACGGATTCAGTGGCCGCCGCATTTAACAAGATAGCGGTCGGCGGCTTTCGCCACGTCCCGTTAATCACGGAAACGGGCGGCTATCGCATCCTCTCCGTCGAACATCTGTTGGACTACATCGCTCATCAAGATTGGTGATAAGTATCGAGAAGAAGTACAAGTTCAATGTTTGAAGTCGCTCGGCGGTGCAACTTTAAGGACAACGCGAGCCGCGCTTACGCAGAGAGGGAAGAACGATGAACAACGAAACGCGTGCCACGCCGGAGGGCGAATCACTTGAGCGGGACAAAACGGGTCAAGTGGTTGAACAAGGTGAGACGGATGAATCCGACGCGCCGACGGATACGGAAGAGAACGAAGGCATGAACACCATCCTCTCCGTCGAGCCGACGCTCGGCGTGCAAGCCGATGCAAGCGAAGAATAGAGAACAGGGAATCAAAGTCCGCAGGCGCTTTCGCCGTCTGCGCAGCGTGCCAGCTTTAACTCGCTTCTTCGATTTTGGCGTCAAGCGCGGCGAGGGCGCGTTCGAGCATCGTGCGGTGCGCGGCGACGGTAGCGCGCTCTAATTGCGCGAGTGTGCGCGCGCGCGAGAGTTGTAGAGATTCGAGTTGTTCGCGGCGTGCGCGTTGATCAGGTGAAGCTTCATAGCCCGTCGGCTGCTGAGTGAGCTTATCCTGCTCGTCCATCTGTTCGGCGACCGCTTTGCTTTCCCATCCTCTCGCCATCTTGATTTCACCTCCTCCTTATCAGGGCGCACGCAGACACTAATTCGTTCGCTTGTTTTTCACTTGCTTGGCTTTAAAAGCGCGTTCGCCGCCGGATTCTCCGAGCGGCTCTCCGGCGGGCATAGCAGCCGGAACAGAAGGTGTGTTTGAGCGCGGCGTTACGGCATCGCTTCCCGTCTGCTGTGTTGATTCATCGGCGAAGTGTTCGCTTTCATCGGCGCGCCGCCCGCGAAGCGACGGCGTGTCGTTCATCTCCTCGCGGTTCTGATCCGGGTTTGCCGCATCGCCCATCTGCTGCCCGCGCCGCTTCTGCGGAATGCCCGCTTTGCTCTGTCCTTCTTTTGTCATTCCGTCTTTCTCCTTAAGTCTTTCAGTTTCATCGCGCAATCCGTTCGGAGGCCTCGTCCGCCGTTTCGTTGATCGCTCGTTGATGCTCGTCCGGTTCGACCTCCGAAGCCGAGCGCGCCAACGACCACTTCAGCACGGGCGGCGTGACAAGCGTCGTGACAACAACCATGATCACGACTGCGCCGAAGGTCGCCGCGCCGATCACGGGTTCGTTCACTCCTTGAGCGTCGGGTAGCATCAAGGTCGCACCGATCCCGGCGAAAATCAACCCGACTTCGCCGCGCGGAATCATCCCTAGCCCGATTGCCGCGCGGTTGATGCCGCGCTCCAAAACGCCGAGCGCACACACTTGTTTGCCCGCAATCGCCGCCAGCGTCAAAACCGTTGCGAAGCCGATGATCTCCGGGCGGACGAAAACTCGCAGGTCGACCTTCAAGCCCATTAACACGAAGAAGATTGGAACGAGCAAGGTGCTAACGGGCGCGACCAAATCGTGCAAGTCGCGTTCGCCACGCTCGTGAAACGATTCAAAGTGCCCTTCGTCCAACACAAGCCCGGCGGCGAACGCTCCGACAATCGGCGCGAGTCCCACTAGCGCCGCCGCCCACGCGAGCAGAAAACAGAAGGCGACCGCAAGTGCCAACAACACGCCGCGACTCTCCATTCGTCCTGCGCCGCGAAACACGTGCGGCACAAGGAAATGTCCAAGCAGTGTGGCGACAACAAGAAAGCCAATTGACTTCGCGGCGATGAGTCCCACGTCTGCGGCCGCGAGCGTGCCGCCCGCCGCCTGCGCTTTAATCGTCCCGGCGACAACCGCTAGGATCAGCAACCCTAACACGTCGTCAATCACGGCCGCGCCTAGCACGATGCGCGCTTCGCGTGTTTGCAGCTTGCCTGCGTCTTTGAACACGCGCGCCGTAATGCCGACGCTTGTTGCGCAGAGAGTAGCGCCGATAAAGATATGTCCGAGCGTCGCTTCATCAGGAATAAAGTAAGCCGCCACGCCCCAACCTAAAAAGAACGGCGCGAGCACGCCTAAGACCGCGACTAGCAGCGACGACCACCCGACTTCCAACATCTCGCCGAGGTTCGATTCCAGCCCGACTTCAAAGAGCAAAATGATCACGCCGATCTCGGCAATCGCGGCGATCACTTCGTTCGTTCGCAACGGTTCGATACCAGCGAAGCCCGAAAGCGCGAAACTACCGAGCACGATTCCGCCGAGCAGTTCGCCGAGCACGGCCGGTTGATTGAATCGCTCGAATGCTTCGCCCGCGAGTTTGGCGACGATGAGAAACACGGCGAGTCCGAGCAACACGATTGGAGCAAGCCCGTGCCCGCCTTCTTCGCTGGCCGCCGCTTGGACGGTTTGCACCGCCAGCCACGCGCCGAAACCGAAAAGCAGAAGATACTTCAGTGATCTTTTTCGTTTCATGGCGCTCAGCTGTTCAAGCGGCAAACGAAAATCCAACTCATTTGCCTTGAACGCGCATCGGCTCAAATGGCTGCCCATCACTCGTCGTCTCTTGCGTCGGATGAACATCGGGCGCGGGCGGCGGCGGGCTGATAACTAATTTTTCAAGCGCCTCATTCAACACGTCGCTCACGCGCGTTGCCAACACGACTTGCAGTTCGTTGCGCACGTCTTCCGGGATGTCTTCAAGGTCGGCTTCATTGCGCGCCGGAAGGATAATGCGGCGAATACCGGCGCGATACGCGGCTAAAACTTTCTCTTTAATGCCGCC
>JACDAW010000426.1 GCA_013695245.1 Pyrinomonadaceae bacterium
ATCATGCCCGGACTCATTGACACGCACAGTCACATTGGCGGCGGCGCGGGCGGCGATGGCTCCGGCCCGATTCAACCCGACGTGCGCATTCTCGATTCAATTAACGTCCGCGATTCAAGTTTGAAGCGCGCCCGCGCCGGAGGCATCACGACCGTTAACGTAATGCCCGGCTCCGGTCATCTCTCAAGCGGGCAGACGCTTTACTTGAAACTGCGAAACGGCGAGATCATTGATGACCTGACGATTAAAGACGCGCAAGGCAACATCATCGGCGGTCTTAAAATGGCAAACGGGACAAACCCTTTGCGACCTAATTCGCAGGGCCCCTTTCCCGGCACGCGCGCCAAGTCTGCCGCGCTGATGCGCGAACAGTTGATGCGCGCGCAAGACTACCGCGAGCGCGTTCGGCGCGCAGGCAACGATAAATCCAAATTGCCCGCGCGCGATCTTGCTCTCGAAGCGCTCATCGAAGTGCTTGACGGCAAACGCATCGTTCATTTTCACACGCACCGGCATGACGATATTCTGACGGTGCTGCGTCTCGCCAAAGAATTCAAATTCCGCGTTGTGCTGCACCACGTCTCTGAAGGATGGAGAGTCGCAGATGAGATCGCGGCGGCGAAAGTTCCCGCGTCAATCATCGTCCTTGATAGTCCGGGCGGAAAGCTCGAAGCGGTTGATTATAGTTCGACGAATGGCGCGGCCTTAGAGCGCGCCGGAGTGCTCGTCGGCTTTCATACGGACGATTACATCACTGATTCGCGCTTTTTCCTGCGCTCCGCCGGACTCGCCGTGCGCAACGGCATGTCGCGCGACAAGGCGCTCTACGCGCTGACGTTGGCGGGCGCACAGATGCTCGATTTGCAAGAGCGCACGGGGTCGCTTCAAGTGGGCAAGGACGCCGACTTTATCGTTCTCTCCGGCGATCCGCTAAGCGTCTATACGAAGGTGCTCGAAACTTATGTTGAAGGCTTAAGAGTGTTTGACCGCAGCAATCCCCAGGATCGACTTTTCGCCGTCGGCGGCTACGGCGCGGGACACGACCAAGCGTTAGACTTTGATTGCTACAACGATGGCGGCGGGGAGGCGAACCGATGACGAACATCTTGAATCATACGCGAAAAGCAACGCTCTTTGGAATGTCATTGCTCGTTATTATTTGCTTTGCCTTCGCTGCATCAGCGCAGATCGCGGTGCGCGGCGAAACGGTGCACACAATGAACGGGGCTTCGATCACAGACGGCGTGGTGCTCGTCCGCGACGGTAAGATCGAGCGCATTGGAACGGCGAGCGAAGTTCAGATTCCGGCAAACTATCGAACGCTCACGGCGCGCGTCGTTACGCCCGGTCTGATTGATGCGCACACCGTCGTCGGACTCGCCGGTTATCTTAATCAGCCGACCGATCAAATGCAGCTTGAGCTTTCGTCAGCGATGCAACCGGAGCTTCGCGCCATTGACGGCTACAACGCGCGCGAACGCCTCGTGGAATACTTGCGCGGCTTCGGCGTTACGACGATTCACACCGGGCACGGCCCCGGCGCGCTCATCTCCGGGCAGACGATGATCGTTAAAACCTTTGGGGACACGGTTGAAAGAGCCGTCGTTGTGCCGACGGCGATGATCGCGGCTTCGCTCGGCGAGAGCGGACTCGGACAAAACGGCAGATCGCCCGGCACGCGCTCGAAAGAGATCGCGATGCTGCGGGCGGAACTAATCAAAGCGAGAGAATACGTGGCGAAGCAGGACGCGGCGAAAGAAGATCAAAGGCCGTCGCGCGAATTGCGCATGGAAGCGTTGGCGCGCATCATCAAGCGCGAACTTCCTTTACTGATCACCGTCCATCGCGCCAACGACATCATCTCCGCGCTTCGCTTGGCGAAAGAATTTAACATTAAAATCGTGCTCGACGGCGCGGCGGAAAGTTATCTCGTCGCAGGGCAAATCAAAGCAGCGGGCGTTCCCGTGATCATTCACCCGACGATGTTCCGTGCCGCTGACGAAACCGAAAATTTGAGCATGGAAACGGCTGCCACGCTTCGCAAGGCGGGCATCCTCGTTGCGCTTCAAAGCGGTTATGAAAGCTACGTTCCGAAAACCCGCGTCGTGCTCTTTGAAGCAGCCGCCGCCGCGTCAAACGGTCTTTCATTCAACGAGGCGCTGGCGACCGTCACCATTGACGCCGCGCGCATTCTCGGCATTGACAATCGCACTGGCTCGCTTGCGCCCGGCAAAGACGCCGACCTCGCGCTCTTCGACGGCGATCCCTTCGAGTACACTTCGCACGTCACAAGCGTGATCATCAACGGGCAGGTTGTGAGCGATAAAACGCAGTGAAAACAGAAACCGAGCGACGTTGCTTACATCAAGAACGGCGACCGTTAAGTAGTCGCCGTTCTTGAGCGTCTTATGAGAAGTGTCCTACCTTGCAGCGCTGCTCCGTGTTTTCAATCTTTCTCCGTAATGCTGCCTGAACTTCGACAGCTTAGGAGCGATCACAACGCGGCAATACGGCTCCTCGCCGTGTAGTTTGAAATACTCTTGATGATAATCTTCCGCCTTGTAGAATTTATCGAACGGCGCAACTTCAGTCACAACGGGCGCGTTCCACGTCTTCGCTTGATCTAGTTCTTTGATCAACTCTTCGGCCACCGCTTTTTGTTCTTCCGTGTGATAGAAGATCACCGAACGATATTGCGTGCCTACGTCTGCGCCTTGACGGTTAAGCGTGGTCGGATCGTGAACGCTGAAGAAGATTTCCAGAATCTCGCGGAATGAAATTTTCTGCGGATCGAACGTCACCTGAATGACCTCAGCGTGTCCCGTCGTTCCCGAACACACCTCGCGGTACGTAGGATTCGCGTTTTGCCCGCCAGCGTAACCTGATTCGACCCTTTCCACTCCGTTTAATTCAGCGAAGACGGCTTCAACGCACCAGAAGCATCCGGCGCCGAGCGTTGCCACTTCTCCGCCTTGCTGATTGACCATTTGATTTTGGCTCATGTTTATTTAATGTCCCTCTCTTAATGAGTTAATATTAACAGAAAAGCTGGCGAGGTTCGTAAACCCACCAACTCCTGTTGCTCGCACTTGCAAATCGCTTGTTAAGATATCGTCGTCAAGACAAAAATTATTCCCTCTTCTTCTCAACCCGAAAGACAATTATTTGCAGTAGCGAAGCTTCCTGTTTATACTTTGATAACTTGCAGCGTTAGACTCCTGAACTTGGAAATTTCCCTGTGACCACCAATTCCCCGCATGACGTGACGCAGTTGCTGATCAATTTAACGGACGGCGACCGCAACGTGTTAGATGATCTGCTGCCGCTTATCTACGATGAGTTGCGCAAACTCGCCGCCAACTATCTGCGCCGCGAACGCTCCGATCACACCTTGCAACCGACCGCGCTTGTCCACGAAGCCTACATGCGGCTTGTCGATCAGACGCAGGTGCGATGGCAGAATCGCGCGCATTTTTTCGGCGTCGCAGCGCAAATGATGCGACGCATTCTCGTCGATCATGCGCGGAAGACGAACGCCGGGAAGCGCGGCAGCGATTTTCATAAGTTGTCATTTGACGAAAACATTGACGTTTCAGATGAACGTTCCGCCGAACTCATCGCGCTCGATGATGCGCTGAAAACGTTGGCGGAGATTGACGAACTGAAGAGCCGCATCGTTGAACTTAGATTCTTCGGCGGATTGTCGGTTGAAGAAACGGCCGCGGCGCTCGGCGTCAGCCCCGTCACCGTTAAACGTCAGTGGCGCATGGCAAAAGCATGGCTCTACGGAGAAGTAGGAGGTAGTGGAGAAGTTGGACGTGGGAAGGATGAAGGCGGAAGTGCGGGCACGCCTTCGGCGTGATTCAATAAATCCGATTTTTAGAGCAAAGCTTCTAAACTTAGTCCTCACTTTATCGTTCCGCCTTCCGCCCTTATACTTTGCTTTTATGACTCCTGAACGTTGGCAACAGGTTGAAGAAATTTTTCAATCCGCGCTTGACCTTTCACCCGGCGAGCGCGCGAGCTTTATCGCCGAGTCTTGCACGGGCGACGATGCGTTGCGCGCGCAAGTCGAAGCCCTTGTTGCGCAATACGACGAAGCCGGAGATTTTATTGAAGCGCCTATTTTAGATTATAGCGGTTTCGGACTTGGCGACTTTCCTGTTCCGAACACGCAGCCGATGACTGAAAGTGAGTTGCTGACGGGGCGTCTCATCGGCGCGTATAAATTCGTGCGCGAATTGGGGCGCGGCGGAATGGGCACGGTCTATTTGGCGGTGCGCGCCGACAGCGCGTTTCGCAAGAGCGTCGCCATCAAACTCGTCAAGCGCGGGATGGACACGGATTTCATCTTGCGTCGTTTTCGCAATGAGCGCCAAATCTTGGCTACGCTCGACCACCCGAACATCGCGCGCTTGCTTGACGGCGGAACAACGGATGACGGCTTGCCATACTTCATAATGGAATACATTGAAGGGCAACCGCTCTATTACTATTGCGACGTTCAAAAACTTAACACCGCCGAGCGCCTTCATCTGTTCTGCCAAATTTGTTCGGCGGTCGCTTATGCGCATCGCAGCTTCGTCGTTCACCGCGACATCAAACCTTCAAACATTCTCGTCGCGTCAAACGGCTCACCGAAACTGCTTGATTTCGGTATCGCCAAACTTCTTAATCCCGAACTTGCTTCCGACATTTTCTCTCCGACCGCCACCGCAATGCGCTTGATGACGCCGGAATACGCCTCGCCCGAACAGGTGCGCGGCGAACCTGTAACGCCCGCAACCGACATTTACAGTCTCGGCGTTTTGCTCTACGAACTCTTAACCGGGCATCGTCCATACCGCTTGCGCCATCGCGCTTCGCACGAAGTCGCGCGCGTTATCTGTGAAACTGATCCGACGCACCCTAGCGTGATCGTCACACATCCAGATGATCTGCTTCAAACCGATGCGCCGAGCCGTGAGATGTCCGCGTTTGAATTTCTCTTCTTAAGTCGCGGCGCATCGCCTGAGAGTCTGCGCCGCGAATTAGCGGGCAACCTCGATAACATTATTTTGAAGTGTCTGCGCAAAGAACCGGAGGGGCGTTACGCAAGCGTTGAGCATCTTTGTGAAGACATCACGCGTCACCTCGAAGGCCGTCCTGTGTTTGCCACCGCTTACCGTCCTGCCATAACTCAAGCAGTAGAGGCGGCGGCTACAAAACCAACGAACGACGAAGAATCAATCGCCGTCTTGCCGCTCAAAATGCTCAATCCTGTAAAAACGGACGATACGGGAGACGATTATCTCGGTATCGGTTTGGCCGATGCGCTGATCACGCGCTTAAGCAACGTGCGCAGTTTCGCCGTGCGCCCGACGAGCGCCGTTGCGCGCTTCTCACAGATGGATTGCGATCCACTCGAAGTGGGTCGTGAACTCGGCGTTGGCTTTGTGCTTGACGGTCGCATCCAGAAGTCGCGTGAACGCATTCGCGTTACCGTGCAACTCGTCTCCGTGCGCCATCAAGCTCCTGTGTGGGCGGGAAAATTCGACGACGACTACAGAGACATTCTCGACATCCAAGATTCGATTTCAGAGCAAGTCTCCGAAGCGCTCGTCCCGCATCTGACGACGGGCGAACGCCAGCGCCTCTCCGTTCGCGGCACAAACAACATTGAAGCCTACGAAGCTTATTTACGCGGTCGTTACCACTGGAATACGTTCACCGAAGAAGGCTTCGCTAAAGCCCTTACCTGCTACTACCGCGCTATCGCTCTCGACCCGGATTACGCTCTCGCTTATACGGGAATCGCCGACTACTACAACTGGATCGGCGTTTATGCCGTGCTGCCCTTCGCCGAATCTTCGGCGGCGGCGAAGGAAGCCGCGACGAAAGCCGTCGAGTTAGATGACACACTCGCCGAAGCCCACTCCGCGCTCGGCTTTTCTCTACTCGTCCACGACTTCGATTGGAGAACGGCCGACGCGCATCACCAGCGCGCTTTTGCACTTAATCCGAATTATGCCGTCGGAGTTTTGTGGTATGGCTATCAGCTAACGATGCAAGGGCGATTTGAGGAAGGCATCATCAAGGCGCGGCGCGCGCTCGAACTCGATCCGTTTTCAGCCTTCTTTCGGCATTCTCTCGGTTGGAGTTATTACCATGCGCGCCGTTTTGAGGAGAGTATCGCGGAGAACCGCAAGTTAGTTGCAGCCGAACCTAACTACGCAGTCGGGCATTATCTTTTTAGCTGGCTGCTCCGGCACGTAGGAGCTTATGAGGAAGCGATAAGCGAAGCGGAAAAAGCGGTTGCGCTCTTCGGTCGCGTTCCTTACGTCTTAACCGGACTCGGTGCGACTTATGCGGCGGCGGGAAAAACTGGTGAAGCGCAACAAGTGCTCAATGAGATAAATGAATTAGCGAAATATCGCTACGTCTCGCCGTATCATCTCGCGCTGCTGTATCTTAATCTTGGCGATAAGGAACGCGCCTTCAACGAACTTGAACGGGCTTATGCGATTAAGGATGGCTGGCTCGTCTGGCTTAATGTCGAACCGCAACTTGATCCGCTTCGTGCTGACGCGCGATTTGTGAATTTGTTGCGCGCGTTGGGTTTCGCAAACTGAAGATATTTTTGAGCGAATTAGATTGTCTCGCAGAGGACATCGGCGCGGCGCGTTCGTGTTAGCCGACCTTGCGCCCGCAGCGCGAGTTTATACTCGATGTAGTCGAACAAAGTTTCGGCAACGCGCGACACGCGGTAAGCAAATTCCTCGGAGACGAGCAGCAATAACAAAGAACCTACAATACCCGCGATTAAAATTTGAATGGCGAAAATCATTTCAGCACCCCTCATGCCTTTTTTTGTCCAAATCTGAAGAAACGGATAAACCTCTTCTTCTTCCAGCAAGATGTCAGATTTTTGTTAATAAATTTTTCAATAGAAGCTCAGATTGATTGTTAAAAATATCGCTCTTTTATGATTTTTCCGGCTTCGCGTCTCACGCGCTCCGTTTCGCTTACACCTGATGACTGCATTCACGTCCCGCATTTTGCGCAGTCGCCAACAGGCCTACAGGCAGCGAATTTGCGAAAATCTTTACGCTTCT
>JACDAW010000459.1 GCA_013695245.1 Pyrinomonadaceae bacterium
CTGTTGTATGGGCGTACAACGTCTCTACCGATCAAATCATCGCGCAGGACAGACGACGAGGGAGCGACAGAGCGACACGCCCTGCAGATTCCAAAGCGCGTTCGCGCGAGCGCGCCAATAAGGCCGCCCGACTGCGTGAACAGGCTTTGACGACGCTTGCAGCAACGGCTGACGAAGCCCGCACGCTTGACGACCCCGAAGAACGGGCGCGCGTCTTAACACACATCGCTGATGCGCTCTGGCTCGCGGATCAAACGAGGGCGCGCGCAATTTTTCGTCAGGCGTGGGAAGCGGCGACCGTCGCTGACAAAGCCGCGGAAGAAGCGGAAGGCGAAACGAACTTTGCTGCGTCAACAAACACGATTATCACCGAAGCGCGCGACGAAGTTTTAGCAAAAGCAGCGTTGCGCGACAAAGAGTTGGCTGAAACTTTCCTGCGCGCTCTGCTTGCGGCGCGGAATGAAGAAGACGCACGCTCGCCAACAGAAACGCAAACGTCTCCCAGACAATTCGATTTGTGGCGCACCTTGAGCGCAGGCGGGCAGCGTCGCCTTGCGCTCGCCTACGAGCTTTTGAGTAAAGGTAAAGCGAAGCGCGCTGCCGAGATCGCCGCGCCGCTCACCGTCGAAGGTGCGAGCGCCGATCTTATTACGTTCTTGTTGCGCCTGCGCGGAGAGGATGCGGCGGCGGCTGATGGACTCTACCTTACGCTCGTCGAAAGAACGCGCGCCAACTTCGTTGACGAAAACGATGCGCTGCTGCTTTCCTCTTACATCTTTTCGCCGCAGCTTCTGGTAACGATTGACGCAAACGGCGCGGTGCAATTTCGCGTTATCCCTTCAGGTCGCAACTCTGCGCAAGACTTAAAGGCTTCAACGCCTGTCGTCGGGCGCGCGCGCACCGCTTTCTATGAAACGGCGGCCGCCGTGCTTCTGCGTCCGGCGCAGGTTACGGAAATTACCGCGCAAGCGACCGACGCGACAACAACAGCAGCATCAACACGCTCTTATTTCGCCATCGAGCGGCTGCTTCCCTTTTTCGAGCGCGAAGCGCCGCAATATGCACAGGCGCTGCGGGCGCAACGCGAAAGTCTGGCGAACAAAATAGATGCGGCGCGCCGCCAACAACTTGCCGGGCAAGCCGCTCGCTTAGGTATGACATCCGCGAACGCAACTGATCCGTTGCGTTCACAAACCGGCGAACTCGCGGCGGCGCGCACGGAAAATGAGCGCGACCGCCTGCGTCTGAAACTTGTGAGGACGGCCGTCGGGCGTAAACTGTGGGACGACGCGCGCCACTTCGCCGCCGAGATCACAGACGCCGAACTGCGCCGCGCCACGAATGTTCTGATCGCTGCCAACCAGATCGCAAACATCTCCGACGCCTATGCCGAGAACACTGCGGACGACTATGAGCGCGCGGCCGAGTTTGTTAACAGAGCTGATGTTCCGCCGTTTGTGCGCGCGTGGGGATTAGCGCAGGCCGCTGTGATGGCGAAAAAGAGAAACCACACTGCGCGAGCGCGCGAACTGCTCGGCGAAGCGAGCACCTACGCCGCGCAAGCAGAGACGCGCACAGGGCAACGCGCCGCCGCCTTTGCGATGCTCACAAAGACGGCCTCCACGATTAATGACGAACGCGCGTGGGAGTGGCTTAGCGAAACCATGCAAGCAACCAACTCCGCCGCAGATTTTGATTTTGAAGAAACTTCGTTTTCCCTGCTGCATGAAAACGCAGCGACGATGGGCGAAGATGAAACAACTGAAAATGATTTTCGCATTGCATCCGACGAGTTTCGCCTCGATGCAGCTTTTGTAGTGATGTCAAAACTGGATGCCGCACGCGCGTTTGCAACGGCGCGTGCGCTTGAAAGAAAAGAATCACGCTTGCTTGCAATGGCGGCAATCGCGCGCAGCGTTTTGGAGCAACGCGAGACACTGCCTCCCGCAAGCGGCGCATGAAAAGTTTATGAGACGATTCATTCCGATCTCGCGCGCACGTTTACGCATTCGCAACCGCGCGCCGTGGGCGACGGTATTCAGCCACTCATTTCTCCAATTCCACGAAAATGATCTGTTTACGGCCGCAGCCGCGATGAGCTACTTCGGATTGCTGACGCTTTTTCCCGCTCTGCTCGTGTTGCTGGCGGCAAGCAATCAAGTGGCGGCAGTGAGCAAGTTGCTTATGCGCGTCGTTGATGTTTATCCGGGTTCGGGCGATTTTTTAGAGAAGACTGTGCGTTCGCTGTCCAACGTTCACGCGGGCGTCGTTGCAAGCTGTGTGGTCGTTGTTTTGTGGGCGGGTTCGTGGGTCTTTGCAGTGCTGGAGCGCGCGGTGAATCGCATCTGGGAGACGCGCCCGCGCCGCTTCCTTCACGGGCGATTGCTGACGCTCGGCATGATCGGCGTCGTCGGTTCGATCCTCGCGGCTTCGGTGCTGACCACTTCGTTGCTTGTGCTGCTCCGGCAACTCGCCGCGCGCCTTCCGCTTCGTGTGTTAGAGCGCATGAGTTTTTTCGTCATTGTGGGCGATGCTTTTTGGCAACTGGTCTTTGCGCTCGTCAGTGTTGGAGTTACGATCACGCTCTTTCTGTTCGTCTATCGTTTGCTACCGAGCGGGCGCGTCATGTTGCATGATTGCTGGCCCGGTGCGGTTGTTGCGGGCTTTTTGTGGGAAGCGGCGAAATATATTTTCGCGTGGAGCTTGCAGTATTTTCACTACGATCAGATTTACGGATCGGTCGGCGCAGTTGTCGCCGTCTTAACGTGGGGCTACGTCTCAAGCTTGATTCTGCTTTACGGCGCGCAACTTTCGGCCGTGCTTCATACGGATCGCCCGGCACACACCCCGACGCAAGAACTCGACGCCCCAAGCGTCGTTCCCGTCCACTCAGAAACTTCGTCAACTTAACACCACATTTTTGTAAGCGATGCACATTTCCGATTTCGATTTCAACTTGCCCGAAGATTTGATCGCGCAGCATGGACTGGCGGAGCGCGACCGTGCGCGGATGCTCGTTGTGAAGCGCGCGAGCGGGGATTGGCGCGATAGCAACTTTTCAGAGCTTCCCTGCTACCTCGAAGCGGGCGATGCGGTGGTCGTTAACAACACGCGCGTCTTCCCGGCGCGACTCAAGGGCATGCGCGAAGCATCGGGTGGGCACGTTGAATTTCTGCTTTTGCGCGAAGTGATGACGGACGTATGGGAGGCCTTAGCGCGTCCCGGACGAAGACTCAAGCAGGGCGACGCGGTTGTGTTCGGCGAAGGTCGCTTGCGCGCCGAAGTCGTTGAAGTTTTGCCGGACGGCAAACGTCGGGTGCATTTTCATCACCAAGAGAATTTCAACGCGTTGCTCGACGAACTCGGCGAAACGCCGCTTCCGCCGTACATCAAGCGCGACGAAAGAAGCGCGTCGAATGACCGTGAACGCTATCAAACGCTCTTCGCGCGCGAGCGCGGCAGCATCGCCGCGCCGACCGCCGGACTGCATTGGACGCCGCGTGTTCGCGCGGAACTTGCGGCGCGCGAAGTTGAGTTAATTGAAATAACCTTACACGTTGGCTACGGCACGTTTGAGCCGGTGCGCGTCGAGGATTTGCGCGAGCATCGCGTGGCGGCCGAGCGTTTTGAGATCAGCACAGAGGCGGCGGAAGCGATCAACCGGACGCGCGAACGGGGAAAACGCATCGTCGCGGTTGGCACAACGACCGCGCGCGCTTTAGAATCTGCTGCGGACGAAGCGGGACGCGTCGCAGCGACGGAGGGCGGCGTGAGGGAAACGGATTTGACGATTACACCGGGCTACGAGTTTCGCGTCGCCGATGCGCTGCTGACGAATTTTCATTTGCCGCGCTCCTCACTGCTTTTTCTCGTCGCCGCTTTCGGGGGACGCGAAAAAATCTTGGCAGCTTATCGCCACGCGGTTGAAGCGCGTTACCGTTTTTATAGTTACGGCGATTGCATGTTGATAATTTAGTGAAGAGTGACAAGCGGCGAGTGAAGAGTTAAAATCAGCTTGTCATTTTTCATCCATCACTCATAACTTGACTTATGGCTGTACTGAAGAAAATACGCTCGCGTTTATTCTCGGTTGATTCCGAAGATGATCAGTGTGAAGCGATTAATCGCACAGAGAAGCGTCCCGCTCTCGTCGCGCCGTTCAATCCGTCATACTTCGATGTGCGCCCGTTGACCGTTGCGCATCTGGATGAATGCTGGCAACTCGATCAACGCTGCTTCGTGGACGGCGAAGCTTATAGCCGCGACACGTTCGAGTATCTTCTCACCGCGCCCGAATCGGTTTCCTACCGCGCCGTCACGCCCGAAGGCGCGATGGTCGGCTTCGTCGTCGGGTTAGTCGAACCCGACCGCACCGGACACATCACCACTGTCGGCGTCGCGCCCGAATACCGCCGCCGCCGCATCGCACACAAGATGATGGGGAAGACGGAAGAAGCTTTTCATCGGCGCGGCGTGCAGACGCTCAGGCTCGAAGTGCGCTCGACAAACGCGGGCGCGCAGGCTCTCTACGCGAACCTAGGCTTCGTCGTCACGCAACGCCTGCCGCGTTACTATTCAAATGGCGGGGATGGCTTGCTGATGATTAAAGCTTTGGAGCAGTAACTCTTACCTTTCAACTCTTCCTTAATTCTGTCAAAACTTGTTTGGCCACCGACTTGAGCGTGTCGAAAACGCCGACGCCGGTTGATGCGACCGCTTCGTGGACGGGTTCACCTTTGCGTTGAAGCTCGGCCGTTAGATCGGCGGTGGGGATGACGTTCGGCAGATCGCGCTTGTTGAGTTGCAGCACGTAAGGGATTTTCATCAAATCGTGGCCGTGCGTTTGCAAATTCTCTTCCAAGTTGTAGAGCGACTCGATGTTGGCATCCATGCGCTCCTCTTGGCTGTCGGCGACGAAAACGACGCCGTCCACGCCCTTCAGGATCAATTTGCGCGAAGCGTCGTAGAAGACTTGACCGGGCACGGTGTAAAGGTGGAAGCGCGTTTTGAAGCCGCGCACGGTGCCGAGTTCCAAAGGCATGAAGTCGAAGAAGAGCGTGCGGTCGGTTTCAGTCGCAAGGCTAATGAGTTTGCCTTTCGAGGCGGGCGCGGTCGAATCGTAGATGTACTGCAAATTTGTGGTCTTGCCGCAGAGGCCGGGGCCATAATAGACGATCTTGCAGTTAATCTCGCGCGAAGCGTAATTAATAAATGTCATGGCAAAATCAAGTAAGGCAAAAGGAAAAGGTAGAACAGAAACAAAGAAAATCTCTTATCCGCACTTTTGCCTTTTTCCCTTTACCTTTTTACTTAAAGAGACTGTCAATGTCTTCGTCCGTGATCTCAGCGAAGAGCGATTCGTTGTTCGTTGTTTCATTCGCTTGGGTGTTGATTTCCGCGAAGATTTGCGCAAACTCGCGGGAAGCTTGTTTGACACGCAACTTTACTAATCCCAAACTTGCGCGCTCGTCGAAAACGACAATGAGCAACGCGCGGCCGATGACGCAGATGTAGATGCTTTCGCGCTCGCCCTCGTGCGAAAGCGTCGGAAACTCTTTTTCGCCCACAAGTTCCGCCATACCGCCGGTCGCGGCGACGTTTCCAGCGGCGAGCGAAGCGAAGCTCGTTGTGTCAAGATTGCTCACATCACCCTGCACGGCGATAGCTTGCCCGTTCTTATCCACCAGAAAGGCGACTTGAGCCGAAGAATCGGCGCGCAATTTGGCGAGTGCGGTTTGAAGTTGCTGGAATTGCGGCTCGCGAATGGCGATTGGAGTGTCCGTCATTAGAACAGATGCCTTCAAAATGGAAGCGAACGTAGCAAGAAGCGATAGGAGCGACGGTGGAGAAAGTCTGCTTCAAGGAAAAAGGGATTTCGGTGAAAATAAAGAGCTTACGGTTAGAACACAGCAACTTGAGATGACTGCCAACCGCCTTGCGAATCCCATCCCGCAACGCCTGTGGAATTTAGCACAGCCACCGCTCACACTTCAAGTGTTTTTCAATGTTTTGCACGGCGTTCGATTTACGTTGTACCCGCAAACCGAATGTTTACGTTGATTTAACGCAAGTATTGTGTTAAGCTGTAGTAGCTTAAGTGGCTTTAATCATAAAAGCCTACTTGCCCTTTCTTAGAATTGAGAACTTTGCATGAGCGACGCGACCATCAAAGGTGTGAAGAAAACCTCCCGCTCTGCTCCGAACACTTCTTCCACCTCATCCGGCTCGAAAAGCCGCAAGCTACCTTCCAAAACTGCGAACTCGAAGTTGATCGTCAAACGTTCGAGCGCGGCGAAAGCTCCTGTCCGCAAAGCTGTTAAGCCGAAGACGGCTGCTTCAAGTGTCAAAGAGAAAACGTCGAAGAAGAAAGCAACAGCTAAGTCGCCCAAAGCTTCTCGTTCTGCTTCACCTAAACTCGATGTCCGCCGGACGACCAAGAAAGAGACGAAGAAGAAGCCTGCATTAAAGACTATTTCTAAAAAAGCGACGCCTAAAGCCGCAACTGCTAAAGCATCCGCTAGACCTTCTCCGACTAAAACTTCCGGCGCTTCTAAAAAAATTAGTTCGCGCGCCACTTCGCCGCCCGCTCCGCCGCGTCAGCCAACGCGCGATGAGACGGCCGCGTATCAAGCTTTTGAAGGCGCGCGCCGTGATTTCGCTCAAGGTCGGTTTGAAGCCGCCGGGCGCTCCTTTCGCTCGCTTGTCGAACGCTTTCCCGGAGTGGTCGAAGTGACGGCACGCGCCAGAACTTATATGTCCGTGATCGAATCGCGTCTGCGCACCGAGGCAGCTTTGCCGCGCGATGCCGACGCGCTTTATGATCGCGGCGTGGTTGAACTCAATCGTGGCGAGTATGTCGCCGCACAGGAGTTGTTTGAGCGCGCCTTAAAGCGCGAGCCTGAAGCCGCGCACATCTACTATGGGCTGGCCGCATCGCGCGCCCGCCTCGGCTCTGTCGCCGCCGCGCTCGAATCACTCACTCAAGCTCTTAACCTACAACCGAAGTTACGCTTGCGCGCGCAGCATGATGGCGACCTAGCCACACTGCGCAACGAACCCGACTTCGAGCAGTTAGTTTTTCCAACAACTCGTTCATAACTCGCCTCTTCCCTTCTCGATGCAGGCGTGACCGCCAATTATAAGTTTCCGCTCCAAGCCTGCTTTGAAACAGTTCTGCTTTCCAGTATCATTCTCCGTTCTCGCTTTGCTCCTCAAGCGAGGCTCCTTCGTCACAGGAGATTAGTTAATTGCAAATGAATGCGAACAGAGGTTTAAATCTTGTCGCCATCGGCGGGGGCACGGGGCTTTCGACGTTGCTATCGGGGCTGAAAGCCTTAGTCGGGTCGCGCGTCGAACACTCTTCTTCCGGCGTCTGGCTCGAATCTCTCTCAGCGGTCGTTACCGTCTCGGACGACGGCGGCAGTTCCGGTCGCCTGCGCGACGAACTTCAGATGCTTCCGCCCGGCGATATACGCAACTGCATGGTTGCGCTCTCGGAAGATTCTACGCTCCTCGCGCGCCTTTTCCGCTACCGTTTCCCCGGCACCGGCGAACTCGGCGGACACAGCTTCGGTAATCTCTTTCTCGCCGCGCTTACGTCCGTCACCGGAGACTTCACGGAAGCCGTGCGCCTCTCCTCCGAAGTGCTGGCCAGCAAAGGGCGCATCTATCCGGCGACTTTAAACGATGTGCGCCTCGTCGCCGAATACGAAGACGGCACAGAGGTACGCGGCGAATCAA
The DNA here is from genome assembly GCA_013695245.1 of Pyrinomonadaceae bacterium. GTDB lineage: Bacteria > Acidobacteriota > Blastocatellia > Pyrinomonadales > Pyrinomonadaceae > JACCYN01. The sequence continues at coordinate 7,741 of JACDAW010000459.1, forward strand.
AAATCACAGCGTCAAGAAAAGCCATCGCGCATCTACGCCTCGAACCTGAGCACTGCCTTCCCCTTCCTGAAACGCTGGCCGCGATCCATCACGCCGACATTATCACTATCGGCCCCGGTTCGCTCTACACGAGTATTTTACCGAATCTTCTCGTCCACCGCGTGGCGCATGAGATCAGCGCCTCACAAGCTCTTAAAATATATGTCTGCAATCTCATGACGCAGCCCGGCGAAACCGAAGGCTACACGGCGCGCCAGCATTTGGAGACAGTGAAGACTTACGCGTCCGACATTAATTTCGATTATGTGCTCGTCAACGACCGAGCCATTAGCGATGAGCAAGCGCGCCTCTATGCGATTGACGGCGCGTACCAAATTGGCTTGCGAGATCATCTCATGGAGAAAGTTTTCGGCGCGGAAACGAACATCTTACGCGCCGACCTGCTTGACGAAGGAGAAAAAGTTCGTCACAGTCCTGAGAAGCTGGCGCGCGTCATCGTTCGCTGCTATGAGCAGCAGCAGCGCCACACGGAAAGCGTTACGACCGGGACGCACGCGCCTTTTGGCTGAACAGACTGATCTCGAAATATATGGAGCGACCACCTCACACCTTGTCACACGACGCCGCGCACGCGCCGCTCGATGTGCTGATTCTCGCCGCCGGGTTAGGCACGCGAATGCGCTCACGCACGGCGAAGGTGTTGCACAAACTCGGCGGGCGACCGCTCGTCGCGCACGTTTGCCGCGCCGCCGCCGCGCTCAGCCCGCGCCGCATCTATACGGTCGTCGGGCATCAAGCAGCGGAGGTTGAACAGGCCGTAGAGGAAGAGTTAGGCACAGAAGGCGGCGAGCGCTTCATCACTCAAACAGAGCAGCGCGGCACGGGCGATGCTGTAATGGCGGCGCGCGACGAACTCGCCGATGCAAACTCGACGCTGCTTGTGCTCTCCGGCGACGTGCCGCTTATCCGCCCCGAAACGCTCGGCGCGCTCGTCCAACAACACCGCACGCATCGCGGGCATGGCGCAGCCTGCACCGTGCTCGCCGTCCGGCTTGATGACCCGACAGGCTACGGACGCATCGTGCGCGACGCGGAGAATCGTTTCGAGCGCATCGTCGAACAGAAGGACGCGACACCTGAAGAGCGCCTCATCAACGAAATCAACGCCGGGATTTACTGCTTTGAAACACGCTCTTTATTTCCTGCGCTAAATCAAGTGCAACCCGCCAACACGCAAGGTGAATATTACTTAACGGACGTTCCCGGCATTCTTCGCGCGGGCGAAGAGGACGTGAGCGTTTATCTTCACCCGGACGCGCGCGAAGTTTCGGGTATCAACACGCGCGTCGAACTCGCCGAGTTTGAGCGTATCTTGCGCGTGCGCACGCTCCGCCGCCTGATGCTCGATAGCGGCGTGACCTTTATCGATCCGACAAACTCCTACGTTAGCCCCGAAGCGCAGATCGGGCGCGACACCGTCGTTCATCCCGGCGCGCACATCGAAGGGCGCACCGTGATCGGCGAAGGCTGCGAGATACGACACGGAGCGCGCATCACGGATTCGCGCATCGGTAACGGCGTGACCGTTAAAGATCATTGTCTGATCATAGATTCCGACATCGAAGATAATTGCACCGTCGGCCCCTTTGCGCATCTAAGAATGAACGCACGGATGGACGAAGGCGCGACCGTTGGCAACTTCGTCGAAATGAAGAAATCGCGCTTGGGTCGCAAGTCGAAGGCGATGCACCTCACCTATCTTGGTGATGCTGACATAGGCGAGCGCACCAACATCGGCGCGGGCACGATCACTTGCAATTATGATGGTGTAAATAAACATGCCACTCTTATCGAAGACGATGTTAAGATCGGCTCGGACACAATGCTCGTCGCACCCGTGCGCATCGGGGCGCGAGCTGTCACGGGTGCGGGTTCCGTCGTCACCAAAGATGTTCCTCCCGATTCGCTCGTCGCTGGCGTTCCGGCCAAAGTCAAGAAAACATTTCATGAAGAACAGAAGTCAGAAGTCAGGAGTCAGAAGTCAGAATAAAAACAGGTTGTCTTTACTATTCTGACTCCTGACTTCTTTAATTTTTAAGGAGCTATTATGTGTGGAATTGTCGGTTATGTCGGTAACAAACAGGTCGTCCCCGTGATCCTCGACGGGCTGCGCAAGCTTGAGTATCGCGGCTATGATTCGGCGGGGATCGCCGTCGTTGATGAAGCGCACACGCTCGACATTCGCCGCGCCGAAGGGAAACTGCGCAACCTCGAAGAAGCGATTCGCCTTAAACCCCTCGACGGCACTTACGGCATCGGGCACACGCGCTGGGCGACACACGGACGCCCCACCGAAGAGAACGCTCACCCGCACCGCGACTGCACGGGGCGCGTCGTCGTTGTTCATAACGGCATCATTGAAAACTACATCAAGCTCAAAGATCGCCTGCGCGGAAGCGATCACCGCTTCGTTACCGAAACCGACACGGAAGTGATCGCGCATTTAATCGAAGAACATTTAAAAACCGAACCGTCGTTTGAAAAAGCCGTCCGCCTCGCGGTGCGTGAACTGCGCGGCATCTTCGCCCTATCAATCATCTCATCAGATGAACCCGATACGATTGTCGCCGTGCGTCAAGGCCCGCCCGTCGTGATCGGTTTAGGCGATGGCGAGTATTTCGTCGCCTCCGACATTCCACCGATCCTGCAACACACGCGCGACATCTTCTTTCTCGGCGACGGCGAGCTTGCCATTCTCACGAAAGATGCGGTGCGCGTGACGGACTTTGACGGCAACTCCGTTGAACCTGAACGCCAGAGGATCACGTGGGACCCGATCATGGCGGAGAAAGGCGGCTTCAAGCATTTCATGCTCAAAGAGATTTACGAGCAGCCGCGCGCCGTCCGCGACACCGTGCAGGGTCGCCTCTCGCTCGATACGGGGCGCGTCTATCTCGATGAGATGGAAATTAGCGAAGCCGAATTTAAAGAATTTCAATCGATCACTATCGCCGCCTGCGGCACAAGTTGGCACGCGGGGATCGCCGGTAAATACATGATCGAGCAACTCGCGCGCATACCCGTCGAAGTTGATTACGCATCCGAGTTTCGCTACCGCGATCCGGTGCTTAATGAGAAAACGCTATTGGTCGTGATCTCACAATCAGGCGAAACGGCTGACACCATTGCTGCCCTCCGCGAAGCGAAAGAGAAAGGCGCGAAAGTCTTGGCGATCTGCAATGTTCACGGTTCGATGATCACACGCGAATCAAACGGCGTGATCTTGACGCACGCCGGGCCAGAGATCGGCGTCGCCTCGACGAAAGCATTCACCTCACAGATGATCGCGCTCTACTTGCTCGGCCTTTATCTCGGACAGGTGCGCGGCGTGATTGACGAAACCTCTGCGCGACATCACGCGCAACAACTCGCAGAGCTTCCCGTCAAGATCGAACACTTGTTAAGCGAATCGGATGAGATCGAAGAACTCTCAAAAGAGTTTTTCCGTTCAACCGATTTCCTTTACTTGGGACGCGGCATCAATTTCCCCGTCGCCCTCGAAGGCGCGCTCAAGCTAAAAGAGATTTCATACATTCACGCCGAAGGCTACCCGGCGGGCGAGATGAAACACGGGCCGAACGCGCTGATTGACGAGCGCCTTCCCGTCGTCATTATCAACACGCGCGAAGAAGGCAATGCCGCTTCCGAACTGCGTTACGAGAAAACACACTCGAACATCGTCGAAGTCAAAGCGCGCGAAGGAATTGTTCTGTCAATATTAACTGAGAACGACGCAATGTCGTCCACCGTCTCCGATTACAAGATCGAAGTGCCGGAAGCGAGCGATCTGCTTTCACCGATTCTTGCTATCATCCCGCTGCAACTTCTCGCCTATCACATCGCCGTGCGGCGCGGGTGCGACGTGGATCAGCCGCGCAATCTAGCGAAGTCTGTAACGGTGGAATAAAGCGAACTCATCGTTTATTTCCGCATCGCCCCGGTAGCACACGCAAAAGGGCATATTCGTTGAACCTTAGACGCAACGAATATGCTCTTTTTTCAATGTCTGAGTTTGCCGTTTTAAATTCTCATTCCTCCATTTTGCCAGAAGTGTTTCGTGTGATTAAATGCTTCGGCGAGGAAATTCGATGCCACACGAGAACATGCTACATCAAGGGCGCGCCGCGCTCCTCATCATTGACATGCAGGAAGCTTTCCGCACCTCCATTTCGGACTTCGCGGAAACGTCGGCGCGCATCGCCCTTGTCGCCCACGCTGTCACACTGCTCGACGTGCCAGTGCTTGTCACGGAGCAATACCCGAAGGGTTTAGGGCACACGGCGGGCGAGATCAGCGCGGTGTTGCCCGCCACCGTGCAGCCGATTGAGAAAACAAGTTTCAGTTCAGTCGGGGCGAGCGAATTTGTCACGAAACTTGAGCAGACAGCCAGACGGCAGATTCTCGTCTGCGGCATCGAGGCACACATTTGCGTTAATCAGACGACACACGATCTGCTCGCGCTTGGGTTTCAAGTTCACTTGCTTACCGATTGCATCACCGCGCGACAAGAATCAAACAAGTCCATCGCCTTCGCCAAAATGCAAGCGAGTGGCGCGCTTCTCTCCACGACCGAGATGGCGCTCTTTGAACTCATGCGCGACTCCGGACACAAACAATTTAGGACGATTCAAAAACTTATTAGGTAGGGGGCGGAGGTTAGAGGTCGGGGATTAGTTAAGAAATTAAGATTTCACTTCTTTTCCCTGTCCTCCAGCCCCTAATCCCCGCCCCCTTTCATTTATGGATCTGCTTTCATCGCTTAACGAACAACAACGCATCGCCGTTATGACGGCCGAAGGGCCGCTCTTGATTTTAGCAGGCGCAGGGTCGGGTAAAACGCGCGTCATCACACATCGCATCGCTTACCTGATCGCCGAGCGCAACATTCCGCCTTCAAACATCCTCGCCGTAACTTTCACCAACAAAGCCGCACAGGAGATGCGCAAGCGCGTCGAGAAACTGTTGAGCGACGTGCGATTGCAGAGCGCGCCGCTCGTCTCCACTTTTCACAGCCTGTGCGTGCGCCTGCTCCGCCGCGACATCGAAGCTTTGGAAGAAGGCTACACGCGCTTCTTTACGATCTACGATCAAGACGATTCGGTGCGCGTCACAAAAGCGTGCGTCAAGGATTTAGGCTTGGATGAAGGGCGCGTCGGCGCGCGTCAAGTTCAAGGACAGATCAGCCACGCGAAGAATAGCGGGCTTGACGCCGAGCTTTACGCCGCCCGCGTCGAATCGCACGACGAACGCCGCGCCGCTATTGCCCGCGTCTTTCGTCTTTACGAAGAACGCTTGCAGGCGAATAATGCGCTCGACTTTGACGATCTCTTGATCAAGACCGTGCGGCTGCTGCGTAAATCAAACGAGGTGCGCGAACGCTACAACGACCGCTTCCGCTACATTCTTGTTGACGAGTATCAAGACACGAACAGTTTACAATTCGCCCTTATCCGCTTTCTCACCGAGAGGCAACAGAACATTTGCATCGTGGGCGACGACGATCAGAGCGTCTATGGCTGGCGCGGCGCGGACATTACGAACATCCTCAACTTCGAGGAGCAATATCCGAACACGCAGGTGATTCGCCTTGAGCAGAACTACCGCTCGACGCAGAACATCCTCGACGCGGCGGGGAGCGTCGTTAAAAACAACACGGAGCGTAAGGGGAAAGAGTTGTGGACGGCGAATCCATCGGGTGAATCCATTCGCTACTACCAAGCTTCGGATGCCGAGACGGAAGCGCGCTTCGTCGCCGCGAAGATCGAAGAGCATTTCCGGCTTGATCCGAAGACGCGCGCCGCCGTGCTCTACCGCACAAACTCGCAATCGCGTCTTTTTGAAGAGGCGTTGCGCCGTGTGAGTATCGCCTACAACATCGTCGGCGGTTTCTCGTTCTACGAACGCGCCGAAGTCCGCGACATCGTGGCTTACTTGAAGCTTGCACTTAATCCGCACGATTCCGTCGCCTTGATGCGCGTCATTAACAGTCCGGCGCGCGGGCTAGGCAAGCAGACGCTCGATGAAATCGAACGCCGCGCGCGCGACTATGGCGTGTCGCACTGGGAGACGATTGCGATCATGGCGGAAGGGGGCGACCGCCTCGCCGCGCGCACCGTCGCGGCGCTTAAAAACTTTCACTCGATCATCACCAAACTCGTCGAAGCGGCGGGGCGCGAGCCTGCGTCGGAAGTTGTTAAAGCCGCGATCCTCGATACGGGTTATGCGAACGCTTTGAAGTCTGAGAACACGGATGAGGCGGAAGCGCGCCTTGAGAACTTGCAGGAATTAGTCAATGCCGCCGTTGATTATGACAACGAGGACGCGGGCGGCTTGCGCGGGTTTATTGATGCGGCGGCACTCAGTTCCGACACCGATCAATACAAAGAGGATGCGCGCGTGACACTGATGACGGTGCATTCCGCGAAGGGCTTGGAGTTTCCCGTCGTTTTTATCGTCGGCATGGAGGATGGACTTTTCCCGCACGCGCGTTCGGCTTCGGACAAAGCCGCGCTTGAGGAAGAACGTCGCCTCGTTTACGTTGCGATCACGCGCGCCGAAAAATATCTCTATGTGACGCACGCGATGAAACGCCGCGTCTATGGAGAAGAATTAGCGAGCGAGCCGTCGCAGTTCTTAAACGAGATGCCGCTCGAATTGATGGAAGATTTATCGCGTGGCGCGTCGTGGCTCAGCTTCGCGCGGGGCAGTTCGCGTCTTGAAAGTCGTCAAACGGCGCACGCTTTGAGCGGGACGAATACGAATGAGAGTAAGCGTCACACGGGTAAGACTTACGACAGCGTCGAATCAATCGCCGAGTTTTTCCGTCAGCGCAACGAGACCGTCGGGGGAAGTTCAACGGGTGCGTCCGCCAAACCGCAAGCTGCAAAATCTCGCGCCGCTTCCGCGTCAAACAACAACGCATCTTCTTCTGTAAGTGGCTTCGTGCCCGGCACACACGTGCGT
>JACDAW010000074.1 GCA_013695245.1 Pyrinomonadaceae bacterium
GCATAGAGCTTTTTGTTAGCTTCATTTAACTTAATAAAAACGCTGATTTAATTTTGTGCGTAGAGAACTCAATAATGGCACAAACATTGCTCTGGGGAGATTATACAAAACCGGGGTAACCGGAAATTTGAGGCGAGCGACAAAAAAGGAGACGGCAAACAATGTTGTGGACAATTATCTTGATTCTGCTGGTTTTGGGTTTGCTCGGCGGTTACGGAGTCAGCAACCTGCTTTATTTGCTTTGCGTAGTGGCACTTGTTCTGTTGGTGGTTAACCTGATCACCGGACGCCGCGCGGTTTAGCAAAGACAACAACATTTAGATGGGTTTCAAAAGGGATGCGCTTTCATAATCGCGTCCCTTTTGTTATGTGTGTTTAGCAAAATGTTGAGACTCAATTTCTGTTGTGACGCGCCCCACCGGATAAAGATTTAGGTTTTGATCATGGTAGGGTGAGCGGTTGAAGAAAAAGCGCAGACGCTCGCGGGCGCTTCCCGCAAACTTCGGATCGTTAGCCACGCGCTCCTCAAACTCACGACGCAAGTTTCCGTCGCGCTCCATCATTTCACGCGCGATACGCTCAAGAACGTAATCCTCTCCGTATTCTTTCTGCTCAAATACAGGATTAAAGAATCCCCACGCGGCGAGCGAATCCGGCGCTTCGGGTTCGAGAAGCGACATCAAAACGCGCGCCCCTGCTTGCGCCGTCGGAACAATGATTGACCCGGCGGGAAAAATTCTTCGCTCGCGGACGGCAGCGACCTTGTATGTCCGCATCACTCGCCCCTCGAAAGAACTTTGGGCGAACTTCACTTCGCTGAAGCGATAACTTTCAACTTCAATCGTTAAATCTTGCGCTAGCTGTTCGACCTGAAGCCCGTGTGCGCGGATTCGATCAATCACTTCAGCCCATTGCGGCGGGATGATGTAATAACGCGGCGGCGCGATTGTTACTTTAGCTCGTGCTTGATTAAAAAATGGAACGCTTATGTCGAGCGGCGTTGTTCCGTAAGTGACGCGCATCTGACCGGACACATCGCTTAACTCACGTTTGTAAGCGACACCCTTGAACTGGAAAGGCACTGACTTGTCGGTTAGCTCTACGCTTAACGCAACGCGCCGCGCCGGATCGGTTTGTCGTCCGAGCGCGATTGATTCTTCGTCCGACTCGCGCGCCGCGCGCAACAGCTCTTCCGACGCGCGATTGATCTCTTCCAGCGTGTAACGCACTACGTCGTAAGTTCCGCGAACGCGCGAGCGATAATTTTTCAGCATGTGCGTTTCGATCAGCAATCCGGGACGATTGCGCAGCGCCGTGTAGCCTGTAGAAAATCTCGGCGTGGCGATGAAACCTTCTAAGCCTTTCGCCGGATCAGTGCCGTCGCGCAGAACAAGATATGGAGCGAGGAGATTGCCCTCCGTTTCGACGGCGGGCACGATGCGTCGCTCGAAGCTGTCGCGCATCCACCTGCCAACCGGCGCGGCAACATTTTCGTGTCCCTCGAATTGATAAGTAACGTTGTAACGAAAATCAGAGCCGTCCGTTGTATGGCAATCAATAAAGAGATCGGGATTCCACTCGTTCCAGAGACGCAGCCACGCGCGCGTCTCCGGCGCGTCTGCTTTCATGTAGTCGCGGTTTAGATTCAGATTCGTCGCATTCGCGCGCCAACCCATAGCGTCAGGGCCGTTCTGGTTAATGCGGTTGTAAGGACTAAAGCGTTCGTGTCCGTCTGTATTGTAAATAGGGATGAACAACACGACGACATGATCAAGCAACGCTTCACGAGTTTTCGTGATCGCAATATCACGCAAGAGAGCGAGTCCGGCGTCTTTTCCTTCTGATTCACCAGCATGGATGCAAGCTTGCACAAGCACGATTGTCTTTTTTTGCTTGCGCGCCGATTGACGATCAAAAGCTTTATCCTTCGCCGCAATCAGCAGCGGTAACAAACGTCCTTCGGGGCTGCGACCGAAATCCGTAAAGCGAATTAAGTTCGACGAGGCGGCGAGGCGACGACTGAACTCGATTGTTTCATCGTAGCGCGGCGTTTCGCGGTAGTCAGTTCGCTCGGTGTGCGTCAGCCAGTCGGGTGGGACATTCGGTGAGGAGCTTTGCGGGTGAACAGTTGTTATCATCGCCGCACAGGTTAAGATCAAGACAAACAGGAAACGAATGCAGAGCATAATTTTGTGCTTGAAGTGGAAATAAGTTTAAGCAGCTTCAATTTTAACGTAGGTCGCACGATTGAAACAGATCGCATTTATCGAAAGGTTACGCGGTTTTACTTCGAGAGCAGCAACAGCGCAAAGAGATAAATCCACAGCGCGTCCATGAAGTGCCAGTAGAGTATGCCGACATCGGCGGCTGCTTGGCGTCTGGCGACGAAGTGCTGGTCATCTTTCGCGTCGTGACGCACGCGCCGGAATATCAGATAGCAGAGCGCCGCGATCCCGCCGAGCAAGTGCAAGGCGTGCGCGCCCGTCAGCAAATAAAAGAAGCCGCTATGCGGATTTGAAGCGAGAAAAACTCCTTGCGCGCGCAGCTGCTGCCACGCCACCAATTGCCCTGCAATGAATCCCGCGCCGAGTAACAGCGTTACGAGCAACCATTGGCGGTAAAGTTTCTCTGCGCCGCGCTTCAAAAACCTTCTCGCGTTTTCAACCGTCAAACTGCTCGTAATGATAAGCGCCGTACTCAACCACAAAACGGTGGGCAAGTGTAACGGTCGCCAGCCGCCGGAGTTTGAGCGCAAAACAAAGACGAGCGTGAGCGCGGCAAACATCGTCATGATCGCGGCGATGGCCATCAAGATCGCGATGCGGTAACGAATCGGCGAGAAGTTTTGATCCCGCCCGTCATGCTTATCGTCTCTGCCACCTCCGCCACCTCCGCCGCCCCGCGAACCGTTTTTTCGATGTCCGTTGCTGCCCGCTAAGCCGCCTTTTGTTCCGTGTCCGGCAGACTTCTTTGTACCTGTGACAATCGTGGACACCGCTTCTTCCCCTTACATCCTTGCTCAAATTTTAAACTTAGTGCTGTTTGACGCTTCGCGGAGTAGAGCCTGTTGCTTGCCGTTCCCGCCATGTGCTCCAAACCGCTTCGCTCATTGACGCGAGCAGCAGAACGACGATTACACTTGCAATGATCCACTGTAGTTCTTCCGCACGGTGCTTATGTAAAGCAGTTCTCGATTCGCTATTCGACTTAAGTCTTAAACGGCCCGTGATGCGTCCGATTGCTATCTGCATCAGCACACAAATAATCACGAGCGCGCACGCTTTAGCAATGAAGCCAAAATTCATGTTTAGAATTTACTATCAAAGACCATTAAGATAAATAGCACGGGCAAGTAAATGATTGACGCGAACAATAATCGTCGAGCGTTTTTGTTTGTCATTGAAAGCGCTGTGCGAATGCTGCTCCACAGGTAAAACAGGCTGAGCACAAACGCGCCATAAAAATAGAGCGCACCCGTCATTCCTAGCAGCGCGGGAAAAAGACTCACGGGCAGCAATAGTAAAGCGTAAAACACGATCTGCTGTCCCGTTACGCGCCCCTCCGCTTCGACGACCGGCAGCATCACGATGCCTGCTCTCTCGTAATCTTCACGATACATCCACGCGATGGCGAGGAAATGCGGAAACTGCCAGAGAAACAGAATGGCGAAAAGCACCCATGCTTCGAGCCTCAGTTGATCGGCGGCGGCCGTCCAACCCATTAACGGCGGCATCGCGCCCGGAAAAGCCCCGATCACAGTCGAGAGCGAGGTTTTCGTTTTCAAAGGCGTGTAAAGACAAACGTAGCCGACGACGACCGTTAGCCCCAACAAAGACGTCAGCGGGTTAACCGCTAGCCACAGATAAATCTCGGCGATAAACGTTAGAAAAATTCCAAAATAAAGAGCCGCGTGCGGAGCGATCCGACCGGAGGGTAAAGGGCGCGCTAGCGTGCGGCGCATCCGCTCATCAAGCCGTCGCTCGATAAACTGATTGAGCGTAGCGACGCCGGATGAAAGCAAGGCGATGGCGGCCATTGCATGGATAAATTTGAAGTAATCAAATCCTTGCGTTGACGCGAGGAAGAAACCAGCGGCGGCGATTAAGACGATAAAAAGCGTGATGCGCGGCTTCGTCAGTTCAAAGTAGGCGGCAAACTTTTCCCTGACGGTCATCGGCGCAGAACGCACTTCGACAACTTCTCTGCCACCGATCTCTACTGCCACAATATCCATAAACTATTAATAACCGATCCGCCGCGAACCTTCAACCGATGGGAGAATGCACGCATATTTTATGTTCAGAAAGTTTGAAGAAAATATTTGCCCTTCTTGAACCGCCTCAAGGCGAGAAGATAATCTGTAGCCGGATGACAAAGCGGCAAGGATGGTCTATCATCACCGTGCGCTAAAAATCACAAAGCTTCCTCCGCCACCTGTTTTCGACGGAGACTCGAAGCGATTTTCCTTTCTTTATTCATATAAATTTGAAATAGATGTCTGCCAGTCCTGAAACTAAAAACAGCCTTCTGATCAAATCATCTCCGGCGCGAACCACGCTCGATCTTTGGTTAACGAGCGCTCTTGATCTACTCAGTTCCGTGCGCTTCGGAATCACTCTGCTCGTTCTGCTCGTCTTCTTAAGCATGACGGGAATGCTTATCATGCAGCAGGAGATCGACGGCTTCGACAAATACTACGCCGCGCTCACGCCGTCGCAGAAACTCGTCTATGGCGCGCTCGGTTTATTCGACGTTTACCACACGTGGTACTTCAATCTCTTCCTCATTGTCCTCTCGCTTAATATCGTGCTCGCTTCGATTGACCGTTTCCCGAAAGCGTGGACGTTTATCCGGCGCCCGAAGCTCGACGCTTCTCCGAAATATTTACGCGGGCAAAAACCGAGCGCGACATTCATGATCCGGGCGAACGATCAAGCGCACGCCGCGCAAAGCATCTCGGCTGCTGCGCAAGCCGCCGGATACAAGACGCGCATCACGGAAAAAGCGGGCAGCACGTTTGTATTCGCCGAACGCGGAGCGTGGAATCGTCTCGGAGCTTATGCCGTTCACGTCGCTTTGCTAACGATTTTTCTCGGCGGATTTCTCACGTTCCACTTCGGGCGCACCGGAAACATGAGTTTGAAACCCGGCGCTTCTTCTTCGCAAATGTTTATCTCCGTCTTTGAACTTGATCAGCAGAAGCGCGCGGCGCTCAATCTTCCCTTTACCGTCGCTTGCACTGACATTCAGCAAAAATTAATTCGCAAGGAAGGCACGATTCAACCTTCAAACACAATAGATTGGTTAACGCGCATCCGCATCAAAGACGAGCGCGGCGAGCGCGATGCAATCGTTAATCTCAACAATCCATACGATTATCGCGGCTACCGTTTCTTTCAAGCGAGTTACGATCCGACGGGCAACGCGCGTAGCATCACTCTTCATTTAACGCCGCAGACTGGCGGCGCGCCGCAAGACGTAACGCTACAGCGTAACAATCAAGCGACGACGCTCGCGGACGGAACGAAAATCCAATTTGTAGATTTCTCTCCAGACTTTCGCATCGCCGGTGGGCGTATCACAACCGCTTCACAAGAATACAATAATCCGGCCGCCATCTTGAGCTTAACGACTCCGGCGGGCGAACAATTGCGCGCCTACGCTTTCTCTTCGCCGCTGCCTGACAACGCGCCGGTCGGCGCGCCCGTCGGCGGTTACAAATTTCGTTTGACCGATTTCGAGAAAGCGCCACTCGCGCACGTGCTTTCGATCAAATACGATCCGTTTTACGGCTCGACGATTTTCTATATCGGCGGAGCGCTACTTATACTGACACTCTGCGCCGTGTTCTTCTTTTCGCACGAACGTATTTGGGCGCACATCGAAGCGCACGAAGCGGGAGCGCATGAAGTCATACTCGGCGGTAACACCAATCGCAATCAAACGGGACTTGAGGAGCGTTTCCGCAAACTCCTTTCATCCCTTAACGGAACTCATAATCTTGAGGTAAAGCAATCATGAGTGAAGTCTTAGAGCAACCAGTGGTGCTCAACAAGTCTGAAGCGAAGACCGCCGGGTGGCCGGTCGCGTCGTATCTTCCCGCGATGCTGCCGATCATCGGCGCGGTTTTGATGACTCTCGCGCGAATCAAAGCGGGTACGGGCTTCATCTCCGATGGAGCTTTGATCGTGATCGCGCTCGCTTGCTATTTGACGGCGGCCGTTTTTCTTCTCACCAATATTTACGCTCCGTCTTCGACAGCGCAACGTTTAGGTTTGTGGTTGACGAGTCTGGGCGTCTTTTTCAATCTTTCAAGTTGGGGTGTGCGCTGGATCGCGGCGCGCGACCATGAGTTTGAAATCCTCGCGCGGCAGGGCGGCGAGATGCCTTGGTTCTTCCGCTATATTCCGTTCGCTAACCTTTATGATTTAAGCATCGCTTTCGCCTTCGGCGCGGGGCTAACGACGCTGCTCATTACGCGACGCAAAAACATGAGTTTTCTCGGCGCACTCTCCCTACCGATGATCTCGCTCATTCTGCTGCTTGCGCTCTTTATCGGCAATGACATTATCAGTCTTCAACCGATTCTTGATTCCTACTGGCGACCGATTCACGTCGGAGTCGCTTCGCTCTCTTACGGCGTCGCGCTCGTCTGCTTCGCCATCGCGGTGCTGTATCTTTTGAAAGACGGAGTGAAAACAGAGTCAATGGCGATCTGGACGAGCATCTTCGCGCTCGCCGTGATCGCCACTATCGGCGGTGCTTTCGGAAGTTTCCCTGTGTTCACGACAGGCACATACAGAGCCTCGACTTTTTTCGTCGGCGAAGGCACGCGCGTGCCGCTTCCGCTTCGCGCCACCATTCCTTATGTCGGGGCGATACTTATCATCTCGACCTTACTGCTTCTCGGCGTGCTCGCGTGCTTTAGTCAGTATCTCGCCAAAGCAAGCGAAGCGGCTAAAACGTGGGGACACCGTTTGCTCGCCTTCGCACTCGTAGCGCAAGGTTTGGCGATCACGGCGCTCGTGAGCCAGATCAAGTCTCTGAAAAACATTCTGCCGCTTATTGACACAACACAATACGCGCAGTTCGGTCAGTGGGTTGCGGAGCACGCCGCCGGGATGCCGTCCGAACAAATCGCGCTTTTAAGCAGCGCGGAATTGCAGAATCTTTCGGCGCAATTTATCCGCGAAAACGGATCGCTGTTGCAGTTTAGCCTTAACGCGAATCCGGTTGAACTCGCCTCGCTTATCACTGCTTTCGCCGGAACGCTTTTTGTGATTCTCTTCAGTTTTCGCACCGAGCGCATCCGTGAGAGTTTGCCGCCGCTAGAGCGTCTTGATGGCATGATGTATAAAACGGCAAGCGTCACTTTTGCATTGTTGGCAATGCTTCTGATCACGGGCGCGGTGTGGGCGAATGAGTCGTGGGGGCGTTACTGGGCGTGGGACCCGAAGGAGACGGGCGCGTTCGTCGCATGGCTCACTTATGCAGCGTACCTACACACGCGCATCGCGCGCGGGTGGACGGGAAGGCGTAGCGCTTACTTCGCCATTGCCGGATTTCTCTTTATCGTCTTCACCTATCTAGGAGTCAGTTACCTGTTGAAGGGACTTCATTCTTACGCATAATGACAAGTGAGCAGTAAGCGGTGAGCAGTAGAAAGTAATGCTGCTTACTGCTTTCTGCTCACCGCTTACTATTATGTCCAAAGAGAACACGCTTTTTACCATTATCGGCGTTCTGCTCGGTTTCATCATCGGCTTTATGTTCGCTAACTCGGTGAACCAAAGCGACACACATCAACATGCCGCGCAAAATGCTCTGCCTGATACGACCGTTTCTCAACCGCAAACTTTAGCGGGCGAACATCCGGCAGCTGCTTCAAACGCGGACGGCAGCGGTGCGGGCGGGATGATGCCAGACGTGCAAGCGAAGATTCAACGCGCGAAAGATGAACCCGATAACTTCCAAGCGCAGATCGAAGCAGCCGAACTCTACTATCAGATCAAACGTTTCGACCGCGCCATCGAACTTCTTCTGCGCGCTAATCAACTGCGCCCGGAGAACTACGAAGTCGTCCTTAACCTCGGCCACGCCAATTTTGAAGCGAAGAAATATACGGAAGCAGAACGCTGGTACACGACCGCGTCAATAAAGAAACCCGACGACATTAACGCCCGCACCGGATTGGGTCTCACATTTCTTTTGCGCCAACCGCCCGAACTTGATCGCGCTGTGACGGAATTTCGTCGCTCACTTGAAATCGATCCGCGTCACGAACAAACGCTCGGCGCGTTAACCGATGTGCTCCTGAAAAAAGGCGACGCCGCACAAGCTCAACAAACGCTTCAACTCCTCGAACAAGTCAACCCGACGAACACAGACCTTGCAACCTTCCGCTCACGCATCGAACAACTACGCTCGCCCACAAGGTCGTAAGCATCTATGACATTGCGAGCTTATGGTTCAATCGAGAATCGCAAAACGTTTGTCATCGCCTGACGTTCAACTTTACCGTTATTCAAAATAATCACAAGTTGATTATTGTCCACCGTCACGCGGCGCACGCTGCTCATCGGACGTTCGAGCCTCGCCCCGTCACGCGTCTCGATGATCAAGCGCGGGCTTTGAGCAGGTTGAGACGCGGGAGCGGTTGGCGCAGTTGTTTCATCGGTTGACGCTTCGGCGGGAGGAGCGCGCCTAGTCGGTGTGCGGCGCGCGGCGGTGGCAGGAGCAGGACGGGAGGAACGGCGACGCGCTGCTGCTCTGCGCGCTGTTGACGTGCGGCCTCGCCTCGCGCGTGGGGCGGGGCTGGCGACGGGCGTTGGTTCATCGGACGTTGGGGAAATTTCATTCGGCGTTGTTGCGGGCGCATTGGTTACGGCGGCGGCCGACTCGGTAGCCGGTACGGTTGCGTTCTCTTCTCTCCTCCCTGCTTCGCTTGTCTCGATGCGAGCACCAACGGAAGACACGCGCCGGGCATTTCGACGATTATCATTCGTCGCTACATTCGGCGATTCCGATTGTTCCGTCGTAGCGCTTCCATCATTCGTCTCATCGCTTTTCGCCGCTACAAAAACGCCTGTAAAACTAATCCGGTAGCTGCCCGGATCGTCGTTCGGGCTGCGCGCTTCAATGCGCAGCATGAGTTCTTCGGGCTGTCGCAGGTAAATGCTCTTTGAGGCGCGCGTCGTGGTTTGTCCGGCGGCGTATAAAACCACTTGCGTGAGCGGGCGCAAACCGTTTGCCGTAAAGAGATCGATGCCACCGTTTAAATTTTGGCTTTCAACCGTGATCACAAGATCGCCCTGCGCGCCTGAGAAACGATAGAAATGGCGCGTCAAACGCGCGTCGCCAACGTCTAGCGGCATAATTTGAGCAGTAATCGTGTTAGCTCGCACGGGCGTAGGCGCGTCCGGGTTTGTTGACTGCGCGTGAACCTTATCGCCGACCACACTAAAGCAGCAGAGCGCAATCACGGCTAACAACACTCGATTAAAACAGGTTTGCAGAGAGATGTAATTCACAGGTAAACCTCCGCTCAATGGTAGATGAAAGTGTAACAAATTCAAAGCGGCTTTAGCGACTTACAAGTTTACACAAATCTACAACGACGCAAGCGCGATTACTTGCGACACATCCCGCGCTTTTGATTGAATTTATTGTCAGCGCACAAATAACTCTTCCACATTCCACATCGAATATGGGAGGATCGTGCTCGGTCGGTAGTTTCCTATTCGCTTGTTAGCGGCGGCGGCAACATGGCGCGCGACGATTGGAATGACGGGCATCTGTTCGGCAAGAATATTTTGCGCCGCACGAAATAGCTCTTTGCGCCGCGTGCTATCGCGCTCACCGCTCTGCTGCACAACGAGTTCGTCAATGCGCCCTTCCCATTCGGTGGCGGGCTTTGTTTGCTTCGGAAACCACTGATGCGTCGTGCTTGAGCTACGCAGGAAATTGGCGTAAGACGATGGATCGGGTTCGGTCACGGAAGTGCCATAGAGCGCTGCCTCGTAATCAAAACTCTGCGCGATGCGGCGCGACAACTCACCCGTTTCTATTGGCGCAACTTGCATTCTGATGCCGAGTTTGGCGAGGTCTTCTTGGATCACGGTCGCCATCTTGACGCGCGCTTCGTCCTCCGCCGGGACGATCAGCGTAAACTCGACGCGATTGCCTTTCGTGTCGTACAACTCCAGCGCGTCTTGACCGCCGCGCATCTCGAAATTAGCTTCACGCAAAAGGCCACGCGACTTTTCCAGATCGTAATCTATTTTCGGAACATCTCCCGCCCCCCACGCGCGATTGCCGGGCGAGACAAAAC
>JACDAW010000483.1 GCA_013695245.1 Pyrinomonadaceae bacterium
ACACAAAGAGACGAGCGAACGCATTCGCCTCGCGGAACGCGCGGGCGACGCGCCCGAACGTGTTGAAGGTCTGGAGAGCGAATTGTTGCTCATTGACAACGAACTCGCTGCAGAAACAGAGGCGGACACCGACCGCAGGCATTATGCGAATCAACGCCGCGAGCGGACGGTGGAGATCGCGCGTTTGCAGGAGACGCTCCTATCGCTTGAACGCGAACTCGGCGAACACGATTTATTGGCGCGCGACGCGGCGCGCGAAACCGAACTCGACGCAAGAACGCGCGAACTCACTGATCAAGCCGCACACCTACGCGCTGAGATCAAACACGACGAGAAGATGCGCGCTGAAGTTGAAGGCGGGTTGTGTCCGATTCTCTCCGAGCGTTGCTTAAACATCGGCGAAGACCGCACGCTTGACGAGTATTTCACCGATCAACTCGTGACGAATAAGGCCGCGCTCGTGACGACCGAGCGGGAGCAGCAAGAATTAACACGACACTTGCGCGAAGCGCGCCTCGCTTCGCACGCTGCGACGCGCGCCGAACTTGCGCGCCAGCGCCTCGTTCACGAGCAGCAGCTTTTCGACACCAACAGAGCGGCGCTCTCCCGTCTCAACGAAGTACTGGCGCGTTTGGGGCCTTCGCGTCCGGCGCGTTTGGAAGAGTTGAAAAATAAAAGAATCGGCGTTGATGCAACTTTAAAAAGTGCGCGCGCGGCGGCTTTGCGTTTCGCGGAGCTAGAACCATTGCGCGAGCGTCTCGGTGAGATTGAAGAAGAAGGAAAACGCCGCAAGGAAGAACGCGCCGAAGCAGCCGCCGCGGCCGGAGCCGCCGCAACGCTCGAAGAGGAACTCGTAACTCTTGATCGCAAATTGAAAACCTTAAACGATCCGCGCGGACGCGCCGTCTCACTACGGCAAGAATCCGCGCGTGAAGCGGCGCTTGCAGCGAACCAACAAACAGCGCGTGCTACACTCGACACACTACGGCGTGAGTCGGCGGTGTTCGACGCTGAACTCGAACGTTTTCAATCGCTCGACGACCGCGTGCGCCTGTGCGCCAAGAAGCGCGACGAATCAATGAATGGTTACCGCGAACATCTGACGGCCGCCGCTCACGCTGCGCAACTTCCAGCCCGCCGCAGCGAGTTTGAACGCGCGCAAAGAGAAGCGGAAGAAAGAGAAGAAGCTCATCGCGTCGCCTGCGCTGAACATCAACGCGCTCTCGCCCTTTACGACGCAGCGCAACATATAAGCGCGCAGAATCGCCTCGCAGTTGTGCGCGAGCAGATCGCCGCCACCAACGCAAAGCTTGAAACGGAAGGCGAGCGCATCACCTCGTTTGAAGTTGAGATCGCGGAACTTGACGGAGTGCGGCAGGGGCGCGAAAAAGATGCGGCGCAGGAAGCGCACTTGCGCCGACTTCACGAAGCAACCGATTTTGTGCGCGACATACTCAAACAGGCTGGCCCCGAAGTCACGCAAAGCTACGTCGCTCACATCTCGGTCGAAGCCAATCAACTCTTCCGCGAGATCACGGGCGAGGCTGGACGCACCTTGCGCTGGTCGGGCGATTACGAAGTGTTGTTAGAAGAGGCGGGCTATGAACGCGCGTTCGCTAATTTATCTGGCGGCGAACAGATGGTGGCGGCGTTGAGCGTGCGCCTCGCGCTTCTCAAACAACTTTCCGATATTCGCCTCGCTTTCTTCGACGAACCGACGGTTAACATGGATGCCGAACGCCGCGAAAATCTTGCGCGCGCCATCGGCCAAGTGCGCCACTTCGATCAACTCTTTATCGTTTCGCACGACGATACGTTTGAAGAAACGGTTGACAATGTCGTTAACGTCAGCCGCAGCGAAGAGAGAGCGACGGCGAACGTATGACGGGGACGAGCAAAGAGGTCGTAATATTCTGCGACGGATCGAGCCTCGGTAACGGCGCGGCGGGCGCGCGCGCGGCGGCCGTTGCGCTCCTGAACTTCCGCGACGTGTGGCGCGCGGTCGGGCGCTACCTTGGCGAAGCGACGAACCAGCAGGCGGAGATCGCCGCCGCGACGCTCGGACTTGAAACACTCAAAGAGCCGTGCCGCGTGCATCTCATCACGGATTCGCGCTACGTTGTGGAGACGATGACGGGTCGCTTCCGTCGCAAAGCTAACCTTGATTGGTGGCAGAAGTTAGACGAAGCGGCGCGGCAACACCGCATTCGCTGGGAATGGACGAAAGGCCACGCTGGACGGGCGGCGCAGGAAGCGGTTGATGGTGCGGCAAGGCGCATCGCTGCGCTGGGGCGCGTTGACGAAAGTTTTTTGAGCGAAGCGGCGCAGGCTGTAAACACGGTTTCCGCTGCGCAAGCCAATGCGGGCAACGATGCGGTGAATTTATAAAACCTTTAGTGCATTCGGATCGTCTAAACTCCTCATATTAATTTTGTCATTCGCAATTCAAAATCTGGCATAAGTCAGAATTCATCAAAGTGTTTTCCTACTCCTCAACCGTCCGACGACGCTGCGCGCATCGCGCCTTCTTTGTATGCCTGATCTTGTGCGGCGCAACGTGCGGCGCGCTCGTCGCGCGGGCGCAAACAAATCGCGGCTGGTTGTGGCAAAACCCGTTACCGCAGGGC
>JACDAW010000079.1 GCA_013695245.1 Pyrinomonadaceae bacterium
AGGATGGACAACGGCGACATCTAGGCTTGAAGTATCATCGCATCACGGGGCGCGACATCGGACAGAAAGATAAGCAGCCATACAACCCGGAAACTGCGCGACGACGCGCCGCAACCGACGCCGCACACTTCGTCCGCGAACGCATCGAGCAAGCGTCGCGCCTTAATCTTGAGTTCGACGGTCGCGCTCCGCTTGTCGTCTCGCCCTACGACGCGGAACTTTTCGGACACTGGTGGTATGAGGGCGTGCAATTCATTGATTTCTTTTTCCGCAACCTCCACGCGCACCGAGAGACGATTCGCTCCATCACGCCCGGCGATTATCTCGACATGAGCATTCCGCTTCAAACTCAACAACCTTCCGAATCTTCGTGGGGCGCGGAAGGATATTTCAAAGTTTGGCTCAACGAAGCCAACGCATGGATGTACCCGCACCAACACGCGGCTGAAGCGCGCATGACCGAACTCGCCAATCGCTTTCAATTGTCGCCGGACGATCTCAGTCGTCGCGCTCTCAATCAAGCGGCGCGCGAACTGCTGCTCGCCGAATCGAGCGACTGGGCGTTTCAAATTTATCAAGGCACGACCGTAGAGTATGCGACGCGACGCTTCCGCTCGCATATCCGCCGCTTTCACTGGCTCGCCGACGATGTTGATCGCGGCGCAATTGACGAACATCGTCTCGCCGAGACGGAAGCGCGCGACACTATTTTTGCCGAGATTGATTACCGCGTGTACGCGAGCAGGTAGGCGATAGGATAAAAAACATTCGTTAGTAGCTCTTGAATTAAATCATAAATTTCCCTCGACACGCCGCGCCAACTTATACTCGATCCTTAATGCAAACTCCTCTCATTATCGGGCATCGCGGCGCTTCGGCCGTCGCTCCTGAAAATACGTTAGCGGCGTTTGGTCAAGCTTTAACTGATGGGGCGGACGGCGTTGAGTTCGATGTTCGGCTATCTCAAGACGAAGTTCCCGTTGTGATTCACGACCGGGATTTGCGGCGCACCGGATTGACGAACGCTAAAGTTAGCGATCTTAGCGCGCGTGAATTAGGCGCGATTGACGTTGGTAAATGGTTTAACCTTCGCTATCCGTCAATGAGCCGAGAAGAATACGAAGGCGCAACTATTCCGACGCTCGAAGAGGTTTTGCGCTTCTTCGATAAAACGAAGCGCGTGCTATATGTTGAGATGAAGACTGATAAAACGAACGCGCATAAACTTGCGACTGAAGTTGTGCGCTGCATTCGTGAACATGATTTTACCCATTATGCGGTGGTAGAAAGTTTTGCGCTTGAAGCGGTTGCGGAAGTAAAACGCCTTGCGCCGGAAATCATGACGGCTGCGCTTTTTGAGCGAAAGCTTTCGCGCCCCGCTCCCTCTGCGGACACGATGCTTGAAGAAGCAATCGCCTGTGGCGCAAGTGAAATCGCCTTGCATCACACGCTCGCGCGTAAGCGCTGCGTCGAGAAAGCTCTTCAACGCGGCTTGCGCGTCGCTGTGTGGACGGTTGACGAATCGCGCTGGATCAAGCGCGCCGCGGCGCTCGGCATTAATGCTTTAATTACAAACGATCCGGCGAAGATGCGCGCATCTCTTGACGACTTTTGCGCGCGGTGAAAAGATGCGTAAGCTTTATAATGCAGCTTGGCTACAAGTGAAGAATGAGTGAAGAATGAAAACTTCTGCAAGCTCAATGGAGAAGATTCTTCACACTCGGCAGTTCATAATATTTTACCGGCAGGCGCGCAGCGGCCAATGGATAATCGAAAGTCAGGACAAGTATCAAGCGTTATTCCTTCTTCGCGGCGAAATTAACTATTCAATAGACGATAAAAATTTCAAGCTCAAGGATGGCGCGGCGTTACTGTTGTCGCCTCATGAAACGACTGCTGCCACCGCAAGCAATCGTGTTGAATCTCTTTCGCTTACGCTCGATCCCTCATTCGTGTTTGATATGGCGGTGAGCGCCAATCTTATTCGCGCAGAAGCGCGCATACTTTTCCGCACGCAGCTTATCGCTCAAGATGAAAAGCTCTCACATTTAGCTTCCGACCTTAAAGTTGAACTCGTTAAAACCGAAGCCGGACAAGCGGTGATGACGAAAGCCATCGTGGATCAAATCGTCGTTCACCTGTTGCGTCGCTACGCAAACTTTCGCCGCAGCGATGAACTCGAACTTTCGCGCGCCGGATTAGTTGACCGCCGCATCCGTCGCGCTGTCGAACTGATGCACACGCATCTTGATCGCGATCTGCCGCTCGAAGAGATCGCTTCAGCCGCCTATCTCTCACCTTTTCACTTCGCCCGATTGTTCAAAAAACTGACGGGCGCATCGCCGCACGCTTACCTCGCGCAGTTGCGCCAAGCGCGCGCGCTGGACTTGCTCGCCGAAACCGATCTGTCTGTAACCGCAATCAGCCAGATGGTCGGCTACAGTAGTTCAAGTCATTTTACGAAAGCTTTCCGCCAAGCGACGGGGCTTACGCCGCGCGGGTTTCGCCAAGCCCTTGTGGGACGATGAAGCGCCGGATGAAGTCGTAATGCAAAAGCTATTCTTGACACCCGCTTTCATTAAACGCAACTCACATTCATCACGATCAACAACTTTCACCTTCAGCTTTTTTTGCGCCTGCCGTGCCGCTCTCAACAACAAAGGTCGCTCGTGTAGAAATCGCGGACGAGGGCTTGGTAACTGATTCAACGACGCGATAATCCGTCTGCCAAGTTTGCGGCGTGAGTGTGCAACGAACGTAACCGCGCTGCGCGTTGTGGAATTTGACGTGTGGATTTTCCGCGAGTCGCCGCAAGGATTCGGGTCTTTGATCGTATCCATCGCCGCCGGAGCTGATTGACGTGCCGACGAATTCAGTGGCGACGGTCGGCGATCTTTCATCAGTGAAATCGGCTTTAATGTCGTTGACGAAGTTGGCGTGAATATCTCCCGAAATGACGATTGGATTTGACGGGCGAGCGCGAAGCATGTAACCGATCAGGCGATTGCGCCCCGCGACGTAGCCGCTCCAGTTGTCCATGTTGAATTCTTGCGCCGCGCCCGCTTTGACATCAAACTGCGCCATTATCAGCTGCTGCGCGACGACGTTCCAACGCGCACGCGACTTGCCGAGTCCGTCGAGCAGCCAACGCTCTTGCGCCGGCCCCGTCAGCGTCGCCCGTTCGTCGAGCGCGGCGGCGCAACGCACTTTAACTCCGTCGCCGCAGGGTTGGTCAGTGCGGTATTGGCGCGTATCGAGCACGTTAAACTCGGCGAGCGTGCCGAAGGTCAAACGGCGATAAAGTTGCATCTGCGCGCCGACGGGCAAGGATGAGCGGCGCAGAGGCAAGTGTTCGTAATAGGCTTGGTAAGCGGCGGCGCGACGCTGAAGAAACTCGGCGGGCGGAGAATCGTCTTGGTCAATCGCTCCGGCGTAATTGTTATCCACTTCGTGGTCGTCCCACGTCACGATCCACGCGAACTGTTTGTGCGCGGCTTGCAAATGCCGGTCGCTTTTGTAAAGCGCGTAGCGGTTGCGATAGCCCGCGAGCGTCGTCGGCTCGTCGCTGTTGTGTCGGCGCGGGCGATCTTTCGAGATGCCGTTTTCGTAGATGTAGTCGCCGAGATG
The DNA here is from genome assembly GCA_013695245.1 of Pyrinomonadaceae bacterium. Classification (GTDB taxonomy): domain Bacteria; phylum Acidobacteriota; class Blastocatellia; order Pyrinomonadales; family Pyrinomonadaceae; genus JACCYN01. The sequence goes on from JACDAW010000079.1 coordinate 3,628, forward strand.
AATGACGAAATCCAAATCCTCTTGCGCCAGATGATGAAGCGCGGTGTAATAACCGTCTTCGTAGTGTTGGCATGAGGCGAACGCGAAGGCGAGGCGTTCGACATTCGCGCTGCGCGCCGGAGCGGTTTTCGCGCGCCCGATCTCGCTTTCAAACGCCCCGGCCGTGAATTGATAAAAATAGTCGCGCGCGGGTTTAAGGTCGTGGACTTCGACGTGAATCGAATGCGCGAGTTGCGGGGCGGCGAGCGCAGTGCCGCGTTTGACAATGCGCTGCATCTTCTCGTCGGTTGCGATGCGCCACTTAAGTGCAATCGTTTCGTTCATCATTCCGCCGCGTCCGTCTTCGCTCAAAGGTTCGGGCGCGAGTCTCGTCCACAAAACAAAACCGTCCGCGAGCGGATCGCCGGAAGCAACGCCGAGCGTGAAAGGATTCGCCTTAAACTTCGGATGCTTGTTGAATGATGCGGTAGTCTCGATTGCAGGAGCTGATGCTATCGCTTCAAAAGGATTGAGCAATGCAAACGCCGCCGAAGCGGTTGCGCCTTTCAACAGTTGAAGCAAAAAGCGACGGCGATGCGCAGTGCAAGCTGGCGGCGAACCGATGTTTGACATATAAGAAGAGTAAACGCGGCGTTTTACTTCTCGCCCAGCGTTCTAATTCGATTAGCTTTAACGAGCGGTGTTTGATTGATCGCGCCGAGACGGACGCGAAACTTGGTGCGGTCGCCGCGATAATAATCGAGCGCGTATTCGACGGGCGCGTCCTTAGCATAACCCGTGCGCGTGATAAGCAGCGCCGCGGCGGGCGATGCGACGGTCAGCAGTTGCGCTTCATCATCGTCGAGCATCATGGCTTCAAACGTCTGCGTGGCATCATCTGGTTTGAGTTTGTAGCTTTCGTCCATGATTTCGTAAACGGATTTGTGTTCGATGTCGCGCTTGAGAAAATCCGGGAAGAGGCGCTCCGGCAAATAGGTCGTGGCGATCACCATCGGCTGCCCGTTGCTCGTGCGCAGGCGACGGATGAAGATGACATTCTCGCCCATCGTTAAATGAAGCGCGGCGAGGATCGGCGAATTAACATCCGTGACTTGTTGGATTTCAGCGTCGAGCAACTGCGAGCCGGGTTTCATGCCGCGATACGCCATGAATTCCGTGAAGCTGAAAAGCTGATCGAGGTCTTGATCAACTTTCGGCTCGGCGACAAAGCTGCCGACGGCGCGGCGCGAATACGTTAAGCCTTCGTCTTGCAGCTTGGCGAG
>JACDAW010000496.1 GCA_013695245.1 Pyrinomonadaceae bacterium
CTTGCGTAATATTTTTGTGGAGTTATGCGCTCGCGGTCGGCGCGGAAAGTTCGGTGGTTCGAGCGGCTTTGATGTTCACCGTGATCGCGCTCGCGCGCGTGCTTCACCGACCGGCAAGCGCTTTGAACGCGCTTAGTGTGAGCGTGCTACTGCTTCTGGTGTGGCATCCACATGATCTTTTTAGCGCATCGTTTCAATTAACAATTCTTTCCGTGCTGGCGATTCTGCTCGTCGCGTGGCCGTTGTTGGGGCGGATGGAAGCAACGGGAGCGTGGCGTCCGACAAGCGAAACGCCGTACCCGCCGAATACGCCGCACTGGTGGCGCACGCACGCCGAAACTCTTTTTTGGAGCGAACGCAAGTGGCGTAAAGAGATGGAGAGTTTGAACTACACATACCACCTTGAGAAAGCGCGCGCTGCGAAGACGTTGCAGCGTTTTCGCGTGCAGCGATTGTTGCGTTACGCTTTCGGCGCGCTTGTTGTTTCGGTGAGCGTGCAAGTGGTTTTGTTGCCGCTCCTCGTGCTCTACTTTCATCGGTTCTCGATGGCATCGTTTGCGCTCAATATTATTGTCGGTTTTTCGATGGGACTGCTTTCACTGGTGGCTACCGCCGGAATCGTTTTAGCGGAGCTAAGTTCGCTCTTGGCCGCACCCTTTATTCTTGTTGCGGAAACGATCAATTGGTTTATGACGCATAGCGTTGACCCGTTTAATCGCCTGCGCATCGCGCATGCGCGCATTCCCGAATACAGTTCGTGGGCGCGGGCGATCTACATTATTTACTATGCGCCGCTTGCGATCTTGCTCTACCGCTTGGCGAGATGGAAACCGCTTACGTTGAGGGCGGATGAGGAAAAGGAAGGACAAGCACGCAAGCGGTGGCTTACGCATGTGTCATCTGCCGCGCTCACGGCATGTTTCACAATTATCCTTGCGCACCCGCGAAGCGCGCAACGCTCGGATGGAAAGCTGCGAGTTGATTTCCTCGATGTTGGGCAAGGAGACGCGGCGCTGGTGACGATGCCGGACGGCGTGACGTTGCTCGTTGATGGCGGAGGAAAGCCGCGCTATAAAGGAAGACAAAACGGCGGAGATGAAGGAGAAGAACAATCGTTTGAACCAGATAGGCGCAGCATCGGCGAAGCGGTTGTCGCTGAATACTTATGGTGGCGCGGACTTGATCGCGTTGATTATTTGCTTGCGACGCACGCGGACGCGGATCATATTGACGGCTTAAACGACATTGCGCGCAACTTCAAGGTGCGCGCTGCGCTCGTCGCCCGCGCGCCCGCCAGTGACGAAGAGTATCGGCGCTTCGCCGAAACATTAAACGAGCAACACATTCCCGTTCAGCGAATCGGCGCTGGCGACGAATTGCGTTTCGGCGTCGTCACAGCAAATGTCTTGTGGCCGCCCCACGTCGGAGATGACTCAAGCGCGCCCTCTACTAACAACGATTCAATTGTGTTGCGACTTAGCTTCGGTAACAAAACGATTTTGTTGACAGGTGACATTGAGCAGAGCGCGGAAAGGCAACTCGGAGTTTACGCACAGGCGACGCTTGGCTGTGATGTCGTGAAGGTTGCGCATCATGGCAGCAACACTTCCTCGACCGAAGAATTTGTGCGCGCCGCGCATCCGACGTTTGCCGTTATTCCGGTCGGCCTTCGTTCGCCGTTCAATCATCCCAGACCCGAAATAGTCGAACGCTGGCGCAGGACGGGCGCGCGGGTAATGACGACGGGGGAGAATGGCGCGATCACAGTTAGCACTGACGGGCGAGAACTTCAAATCGAAAGTTTTGTGCTTGGAAAGAATTGAAACGCTCGCACAAAGTTGTGTGAAGAAATTTCGATATAGGATATAAACTTGGGTTGAGGCGTGAATGCAATCGGCTCGCGCAACAATAATCAACTCATGGTAGAAAGGTCTCAGTAATGCAGGAAGATAATAATCCACGTTTTGATCGCCGTCCGTGGGGCACGTTTACGGTGCTTGACGAGGGGGCGGGCTATAAAGTTAAGCGTATTGAAGTGTTGCCGCGTAAACGGCTTAGTTACCAGAAACACGAAAAACGCGCTGAGCATTGGATGATGGTCGTCGGCACAGGCAAAGTTACGATCAACGGCCGAGATCACATTGTGCCGACGGGCGAAACGATTGACATTCCGCTTGGCGCGGCTCATCGCATCGAGAATCCCGGCGACGAGCAGCTCGTCTTCATCGAGATTCAACGCGGGCCTTATCTCGGCGAAGACGACATCGTGCGCCTCGAAGATGACTTCGGACGGATAGAAGAAAAGAGTTAGCCAGCAAAGTTTCGTTGTGAAACCAAATAATCGCAGCATTTCAATTGAGCAAGGAAGAAATCGCGTAATCGAAACGGTGAAACGACGGCTTCTTCGCCGGGGTATGCCTAGATTACAGGTGTCTCTGATTCTTCTTCTGACAGGGTTATCCGGCTTCCTCATCTCGTACTCCCTACTCCACTTGGGCGTTTCGTGGATGTGGCTTCGCTATCCGGTGGCGATCATGGTCGCTTATTGCGTGTTTCTGCTGTTGCTGCGTTTATGGCTGTATTACCAAGGCCGACGAGATAGCGTCTTAAACGTAGATATTGATGCGTCGTTTGCGCACAACAGTTTTGTTGAGACGCCTAGCCACAGCGAGGTTTTTAAGTTTAGCGGCCGGGGCGGTGATGCCGGCGGAGGTGGTGCAGGCGGTAGTTGGGAAGAAGGCGCAACGCCTAGCTCGATGTCAGTCTCCGATGCCGGTTCAACATCCGGCGTCA
>JACDAW010000501.1 GCA_013695245.1 Pyrinomonadaceae bacterium
AGAAGTTTTGTCGCAAGCGTTCTTTCGATGCTGATGCTGGTCGCGGTGTGTCCCGTTTTAATCGTGACGGCGCAACAACAATTCCCCGCCAACCTCGCGCGCCCTGACACGAAACTAAATCCCGCGCTCTTTCCGCTTGAAGACGTTCGCGCGGGGCAAAAGGGCATTGCGCGCACGGTCTTTTCGGGGAGCGAGCCGGAAGAGTTCGGCGTAGAAATCTTGGGCGTGCTGCCCGGTTTTCCCGCGCCGCGTCAATCGGCGATCCTCGCGCGTCTGACGGGTAAAAACGTCGAGCGCACAGGCGTCTTTGCCGGAATGTCCGGCTCGCCTGTTTATATTGACGCACGACTCGTCGGCGCGATTGCGTTTTCGTTTCCGTATTCCAAAGAGCCGATTGCGGGCATCACGCCGATCAAACAGATGATTGACATCTTCGAGCGCGAAGGGGCAACAACATTGCGCACCGCCAGCCGCGAACGCGCGCCGCGCTCCATCACAATGAGGGAACTCGCTTCGACCGAAGTTAAATTCGATCTGCCGCAAGGAACAGTAGCGAGTTCTTCGTTCATTGCGCCGGTCGTGGGAGGTTCGCCGCTCGCCGCGCTGCTCGGTCAACAGATAACCTCGATTGCCACGCCGATGACCTTCGGCGGAATCTCTGCGGATGCGCTCGCACGTTTTAGTCCGCAACTGCAAGCCAATGGCATTCTGCCCGTCTCCGGTGCGGGCGGCGCAAGCCCCATCACGCCGCTTGCTAAAACAACGGAGCGCACGCTTGCGCCCGGCACAAGCGTAAGCGTCCAACTCGTGCGCGGCGATTATTCCATCGCGGCGGCGGGCACGGTCACGTTGCGCGACGGCGAGCGCATCTATGCTTTCGGTCATCCCTTTTTGGGTCTCGGCGCGGCCGATATGCCGATGAGCGAAAGCTCGGTCGTCGCCGTTGTTCCAAGCACGCTCAACTCGTTCAAACTTTCCGTTCCCGGTCAGATGGTCGGCGCGATTTCGCAAGATCGCTCTACCGGAATCTACGGCCAACTCGGACACGCGCCGCGCATGATCCCCGTCCGTCTCAACTTGCGCACGAGCCGCGATAAAAACGAACAATTCAACTTCGAGATCGCCAACGACGAAATGTTGACGCCCTTGCTGCTCAACTTAACCGTCTATAGCGCGATCACTTCAACCGAAAGAAGCTTGGGCGACGCGACGATCAGCGTGCACGGGCAGATCAACGTGGCGAATCAACCTGCGATCCAACTTGAGCGTAGATTCTCCGACGCCCGCGCGCCTGTGCTTGCCGCCGGATCAATCGCCGCGCCCGTCTCTACGCTGCTCTCAAGCGGCTTCAAAGACGTGAAGATCGAAGGCATTACGCTTAACATTTCAAGCGACGATAGTAAGCGCACGGCGACGCTCGACCGCATCACGCTTGATCGCACTGAGGTTAAGCGCGGCCAAACAATCAATGTGCAAGCTTATCTGCGCGACGACTCCGGCAAACAGATCATCGAGCGCATCCCGGTCGAAATTCCGGCGGATGTTCCGGCGGGCGCGCTTCTGCTGTTCGTCGGCGATGGCGCGTCTCTACAGCAAGCCTCCGCCTCGCAAGCGTTCGTGCCGAAGAACCTGAACGACCTCGTTAATCAAATCAACGAAGTGAAGAAAAGCGACCGGCTGTATGTGAAACTTTATCGCATCACGCAGGGCGCGGTCGTCGGAAGCAGCGAACTGCCGAACTTGCCGCCTTCCGTGCTCGCCACGCTCGACAGCGACCGCTCATCCGGCGGCTTCACGCCGACGATTCTTTCGCCGGTCGTCGAGCGCGAACTGCCTCCGGCCGCCTACGTTGTCGCCGGACAGCAACTGATCCAGATCAACGTCGTGCGTTAGCAAACGCCAACGAAGTGTTAGAAAATGAAACGAGGTGAAATGCAAACGAAGGCATTCTCACCTCGTTCGCTCTTTAGGGGCGATAATCGCAGACGCACCTTCACAGGATTACGATTTCGCTGATGAGCGTTGAATGATAAAAATAAAACGCTCGCTTGAACGTGGTATCTGAATTTCCCTGTGCACAAGCGAACTTTGCGCGATTCTCGCGCCGAGTTTGTTTCCGCCGAAGAGCAGCATCGTACTTTCGCGCGGAGTCCAAGCGATGAGTTTGTCGAACATTTCAGCGAAGCGGTCGAGCGCGCGGCACGTCACTAATTCTGCGGGCGGCGCATTTATGTTCTCGAATCTAGCATTGATGATGTTTGATTGCTCCATTCTCCCGACGCGCGTTAAAGCTTCGCGCAGAAAGATGCTCTTTTTTGCGTTTGATTCGATCAAAGTTAAACTTAGATCAGGTCGCATGATCGCGCACGGCACGACGGGCAATCCGCCGCCCGATCCGACATCACACAGGCGCGCGCCGGTTGGAATAAACGGCAGCGCAAATAGCGATTCGAGTATGTGGCGCGTGGCGAATTCTGTCGGCGAGCAAGGCGCAACCAAGTGCAGGCGAGCATTCCAAGCGATAAGAATATCGTAGTAGTCACACATAGCTTCGCGTTGCGGCGCGGTTAGCTCAATGCCGTAATCCGCTTCGTGCGCTTCGAGCGCGCGGGAGAATTCAGTGACCGCTTGTGTGCTACGTTCTTTCATCACTTTGAAATTCAGCTTAACGAAGATTTCTTTCCGTGAACAGTGTTAGATCATGAATGAAGATTACGCGCGTGAATTTACAGCAGAAGATTTAAGCGAAGAACACCAACGCCTTGGAAGTTTGACAACGAAGCTCGTCGCCGACTACACGCGCTCGCTCGACACTCTGCGTCTTTGTTCAGAGGTTACGCCCGCCGATTTAGAAAAACTTTTCGACGAAAACTTGCCGCGCGAAGGCATGGATGCCGAAAAGATTTTCGCGCAGTTCGCGCGTGACGTGTTGCTACACGCGATGAACATTTCAAGTCCGCGCTACTTCGGACAGTTTAACCCCACCCCGTTGGCAATCGGCGTGTGGGCTGACGCGCTCATCGCGGCGATGAATCAAAACGGTGCTGTATGGCGCAACTCTCCGGCGGCGAGCGTGATTGAAAAGCAGGTGGCAAAGTGGTTGTGCGCGCAGGTCGGGTATGGCGAAGCGAGCTTCGGCACGCTGGCGAGCGGCGGATCGGAAGCGAATCTGATTGCGCTTAAGTGCGCGCGCGACGCGACGGCCGGAGAAGCGCGCGACGACGGGCTTCGTCAAACATCTGCGACGAAAGAGAAAAGCGGAAGAGCGGGTGCGCTTACAGTCTATGCTTCGGAGCAATGCCATTATTCGCTCGATAAAAGCGTGGACATTATCGGTTTGGGTCGCTGCAACCTGCGCAAGATCGAAACGGACGAGCGTTTTCATATTCGCACGGAGCGCCTCGTCGAAGAGATCGAGCGCGACTTGGCGAAAGGCAACGCGCCGTGCGCTATCGTCGGAATGGCAGGCACAACTTCAACCGGCGTGATCGATCCGCTTGATGAGCTTGCGCGCATCGCCGCGCGTT
>JACDAW010000084.1 GCA_013695245.1 Pyrinomonadaceae bacterium
ATGTGAAGTGATCTCAACGGATTCGCTCGCTAAATCTTTTACTGGTTGATTGCCGCCGCGATGACCGAAGGTGAGTTTGTAAGTCGCCGCGCCGAAAGCGCGTCCGAGCAGTTGGTGCCCGAAGCAGATGCCGAAGGTCGGCATCCGTGCGTCCGTCAAACGGCGAATCTCCGCCACCGTCTCATTCATCGAAGCCGGATCGCCGGGGCCGTTTGAGAGGAAAACTCCATCCGGGTGAATGGCCAAAACTTCTTCTGCGGAAGTCCCGGCGGGCACGACCGTAACGCGACAACCCAAGCGCGCCAGCTCCGCGAGCGAATTTCTTTTCACGCCGAAGTCGAAGCAGACGACGTGAAAACGCTCTGCGCCCTCGGCCGTAATCTCGTATTTGTCTTTACAAGTTACAAGGCTCGCCAACTCGCGGTTCTCCATCGCGGGCGATTTGCGCGCTTTCGCAAGCAGACTCGCTTCATCCGTGTCAACTGTTGAAAGACACGCGCGCATCGCGCCGCGTGAACGGATATGGCGGACGAGGGCGCGCGTGTCAATGCGATCAATCGCAGGGATATTCCATTCTTTGAGATATGCGTCGAGCGTTCCTTCGCTGCGCCAGTTCGATGCCGTGCGGCTCGCTTCGCGGACGACGAAGCCTTCGACCCATGGGCGGGCGGATTCGGCGTCCTCAGAGTTGACGCCGTAGTTGCCGATGAGCGGATAAGTCATGCACACGATTTGTCCGGCGTAAGAAGGATCGGTTAAGACTTCTTGATAACCGCTCATTGAAGTATTAAACACGATCTCGCCGCAGCGTTCGCCCTCCGCGCCCCACGCGCGACCGCTAAAGCTGCGACCGTCTTCAAGAACGAGCAACGCCGTCTTTCGCGCGCCGGATGTGTTGTCTGAGTTTGTCATTTCAAATTTGGAGATTTAAGTTATGCGCTTTGAGCGTCGAGGGTTCGCAAGAACTGCTGCGCTTCGCTCATCCAGCGCGCTTCGGTGCGGCGCTTATAGGCAGGCGCGGTTTGCACGGCTTCGATGCAACGTCGCATAAACTCGGCCGCCTCGCGCTCTCGTTTCATTCCGGCGAGCGCGCGTCCCATGAGGTAAAGTCCTTCAGGGTCGGATTGGCGGTTGTCGAGAAAACGTTCGAGCGCGTCGTGCGCGTCCGCGAATTGGTTCGCATCGAGATAAGTAGCCCCGATCTCGCGCCAGATTTCGTGCTGCGCGTGCGTCTGATCATTTGAGACAACTTGCTCGAAGTGTTTGATCGCTTCCGCGAAGTGATTCCCTTTGCGGTCGAGGCGACCGAGTTGGTAATGCGAATCGATCTCTTCCGGATCGATCTCAACGGCGCGATTAAAACGCGCGCGGGCTTCGTCAAGTTCGTTGCGATTAAGATGAATGAGTCCGAGATTGTAATGCGCCGAAGCGTCGGCCGGATTTAAAGTCGCGGCTTCCAAGTTCTGCTTGAACGAAGCGCGCGCCTGTTGCGAACGCATAAATTCGCCGAAGTATCCGCGCAAGACTAGGAAAAGCATGACGAGAAGGAAAGGCGATGTTAAAACGACACTCAAGATGCTGAGGAGCGGCGAAGTTATGAACATCACTACGGCGACCGTGACGATCACGACGAAAGCGCGTCCCCAAGTGAAGTTAAACACTTTACGCACGGCCAACGCAGCCCACACCCCGAAGAACGGCAACATTATCATCAAGGCAAAGCTTTCTAACATTTGTTGCTCATAAACGAGCGGCGGCGTATTAGGCGGCAACGCGCGTTGCCACTCGGCGGCTCTCTGTAGAGATTGATCGATTACGGCTCTCTCAAATCCGTTTATCCTCGACAGCGCTGCCAATGGTAAAGCCGCGAGGTTCGCCGCCGCCCAAGCATAAAGAAGCGTCGCAGACGAAGCGGCGTATTCATGCCTCACTACTAAACTCACCTGACGGCGCTCTCCAAACAGGTTAGCGAAAAAGATAACGAGCGGAGTGAAGATAACCGCAAGCACAAACAGAGTCCGCGCCGACACAAGCACTACCGCAAGTAAAGTGAATAGAGAGCGCGCGTTAAGATTTCCACTGAGATGTGGCCATTGAGTGTAAACGGTATAAAGGGTTTGTGTGACGAGCGCGATAAGAGCCGCTTGCATAAGCGGGGCGCGGTCGCGCACGTCCGCCATCGCTCGCGCAGGAGCGTAGAACATCATGAGCAATGTCTTGATCGCATTTATCATCTTGCTTGACACAAGTTAAAACTCGCTCGCCGTTTATCAGTCGTTTGTCTTGCTACTGCTCGTCGCTACTGCCAGAGTCGTCCATCACCGGCACGTCATTATTCGGCAAGGCGCTTGGCAACTCTTTGTATTCGGTTTCATGCCGGATGATGCCAGCGACGTTAAATGGCCAGAAGCGAAACAGAGCTTTGCCATAGATGTATTTTTCCGGCACGAGTCCCCAATCGCGCGAGTCGCTCGAACGATCCCGATTGTCGCCCATCACGAAGTAGTAATGATTCTTGATGCGGTGCGCCGGTTCGTTGACGCGCGCGACGTTTCGCTGCGGATCGAGATACGGTTCGACGAGTTCGCGGTTGTTGATAAGGATGCGCCCGTCGCGCACCTCAATCGTTTCACCGGGAAGGCCGATCACGCGCTTGATGTAGCTCTTCGACGGCTCATCAGGAAACCAGAACACCACGATGTCGCCGCGCGCCAACTCCGGCAGACCGTAATAAACGAGTTTATTAACGAAGATTCGCTCGCCGTCGTGCAAGCGCGGAAGCATTGACGAGCCTTCGACTTTAACAGGCTGGACGAGAAAGACGATCACGAGGACGGCGAAGGCGGCGGCGAACAGAATGTCGCGCAACAGTAACCCGACTTCGTGGCGGAAATGTTTGCGCGCCGCGCGCTCAGGACGATAGACCTCAAGGTCGCGGTCATCGTCAACTCCGATAAAGGTGAACGGCTCGAATTTTTTTCGTCGTCTAAACATAATCGCGCAGCTTATGACAAATCGTTTTGAGGTTAGCTTTCCGCTTCAAGCTTTGTCAACGCGTTGCGGCCGCAAGCCTTTTCCGCTCCGCTGTCCCTTGACAGTTGTAATCTCCGGTTTCTATCATCACGGGTCGGCGCTCGTTCGCGCGCCCTAATCAAATAACTCATGGCTCAATAGTTTAAGCGCAAGAACGGAAGGAAGAAAGACACAAGTGATCAAACTCGACATCGTAAACCGTGTGGCGGATCGCACCGGCGTCTCCAAGATGAAGGCCGAGCAGGCGGTGGATGCGCTTTTCAATTCGATGAAAGAAGTGCTGGCGCGCGGCGAACGCATTGAGTTGCGCGGCTTCGGCGTTTTTGTCGTTAAGCCCCGCAAGCGCGGCATCGGGCGCAACCCACGCACAGGCGAAGAGGTTTCCATTCCATCCGGCAAAACCATTCGCTTCAAGCCCGGCAAAGAACTTCAGGCGCGCGGCTTTGCGGGCGAAGATGAAGCGGAACACACAGATGCAAAACTCGCGCCGGATACGGAATACTAAGCAACGTGAGCAGTAAACAGTTTTTAGTTTTCTACCGCTCACTCCATCAACGATTTTGTCAGAATCACTCAAAACGCCGCGCTACTACAATGACAATGCGCAGTTTATCTTTATCGAACCCTTAGAGCGCCGATCCTCACGTCCGACCGCGCGTGAGTGGCGCAAGCACATCGCGCTTTTCTTTTTCACACTACTAACGACGACGCTCGCAGGCATCGCGTTTGCCACCGTCGAACCGCTTGAACCAAACTTGCCTGTGCCCGCGACGTGGCTTGACGAACTACTTCAATTTCCGGCGTACTACATACACGCAACAAGTTTGCTGATGGCGAATGCCTTTGAGCATCCCGCGATCCTGCGTCAAGGCGTGGCTTTTTCTGTTTCGCTCGTCGCCATCCTGCTTGCGCATGAAGCCGGGCATTACGTCGCTTGCCGTCAATACGGAATGCGCGCAACGCTCCCCTTCTTCATCCCCGCTCCGCCGCTTTTTCTCGCCGGAACTTTCGGCGCGTTTATCAAAATCAAATCGCCCATTCCCTCGCGCCGCGCGCTTTTCGACATCGCAGTTGCGGGGCCGCTCGCCGGATTTATTGTTATCATTCCCGTCGCCCTGCTTGCATTCTTGACCGCGCGACCCGCGCCGCCAATGCCGGACAATCTGGCGGGCGTAATCTATTTCCATGATCCGCTGTTGCTACGGCTTTTCGCCCGCGCGCTCGGTGTTAACACAGATAACCTTGCTCCTAATCCTTTTTACTTCGCCGCGTGGATCGGCACGCTGGTAACGAGTTTGAATCTGCTGCCCGTAGGACAACTCGATGGCGGGCACACGACTTTCGCCGTGCTCGGCAAGACCGTTCACGAATGGCTCGGACGCATCGCGTTCGTTGTGATGTGTGCTTTAGCCGTTCTCGGTTGGACTTGGCACAACACGCCGAGCGGATTTGTTTATGTGCTGCTTCTAGGAATCATCCTCCGCTTTCGCCATCCGCAAGTCGAAAACGAATTTGAAACTTTAGGCCGCGCGCGTGCGGGATTAGCATTCTTAACGCTCGTCGTCTTTATTCTTTCGTTCTGGCCGTTTCCTGTTACGATTCAATAAAGGAGTTTGCCCGCCGCGCTTGCGTCACTCGTCGCATAAACATTTCTACTTCTTCTCTAAACGCTCGAAGCCGCCGGTAACAAACCTTTCAACTCACGCATGACGCGTTCTACGTCACGCTGATCTTTCAAAGCGATCATAAAAAATTTATAACCTTGCTGAAAGCACACGACGCCGTTGGCGAACAGCCACACGCCGTCTAAAAACGGGTTGCCGCCTAAGAGCCAACTGATGGGCGCGCCGGTAATTCGTCCGGGTTGAAAAATCTGCGCCCAGAGCGCGACGCCCGTGGCACAACTAAACGCTCCGAGCAGCGGCGCGCCGACGTAGCGCACGGCTTGCCTTTCAAATTCGATACGGCGCTCTTCTGCTTCAGTCAGTTCCCCGTCGGCGATCAATCGTTCGCGGTCGCGCAGGTAAGAATCAAATTTGCTTCCGACTTTCCGCAACGCCCACACGGGCACGGCCGAGTGAGTGAACCAGTGCGGGTGCGCGCCTAAAAGCACGCCGTCTATTTTCGGGAAGGCGGAGCCAAGCCGGACTCCAGCGACTAAAGAGAACGAGACAAGTGCAGCCTGCTTGGGATTTTCGCGCGCCCAATTTCCGGCGCGTAGCACGGCGGAAGTGGTAAACGCGGAGGCGCGCGTCAGTCGTGCCCCGACATCAGCCATGCGCGAAGCGCGTTCGTAATAGTTCCGCGCTTCGTCAAACACTTCGCCAGCCTTTCGCTCGGCCGTGCGCCCGGCTGTGCGGAATGCCGCGCTCGCCTCGCGCGCGCGCTTTTGCGCTTCTTCGGCCGCGCGACGCGCATGATCGCCGACTTCGTATTCATCGCTCAACCGCTCGGCTTCGGTGCGCGCGCGGCGTGCGGCTTCTTCGGCCGTCTCAGCCACGCGCCCCGCACTGCGCCGCGCCGCTTCGGCCGCCTGCTGCGCGGCGCGCGCCCCATCTTGCGCGCGTTCCTTGATGCCATACTTCTCATCCAATTCACGCGCTTTGCGTCGCGCCGCCTCACGCCATTCTTCAACTTTGCTTCGATAGTCAGACACGATAAAAATAAGTAGGAAGTAGGAAGGATGAAGGCGGAAATATCAGGACATGCCTTCAGCGTGATTCAATAAATCTGATTTTTAGAGCAAAGCTTCAAAGCTTTGTCCTCACTTCATCCTTCCGCCTTCCGCCTTCCTCCTTTAGTTAAGATACGCCGCGCGCCCGCGAAGAGTTTTGTTTAAGTGAATTGTTGCGCCCGCAAACAACCCGGTCGCGCCCATTATTCTTTGCTTCGTAAAGCGCAGCGTCAGCGACAGTGAAGAGTTCTTCACTGTTGCGCGCGTCCGACGGGAATTCAGCGACGCCGAAACTCGCGGTAATTTCACCGATTTCGGGAATCTTCATTGCTTTAATCGCCGCGCGCAAACGTTCGGACACATCCATCCCGCGCGCAAGCTTCGTCTCCGGCAAGATCACGCCAAACTCTTCGCCGCCGACGCGCGCCGACATGTCCATGCCGCGCGTTTCGGCTTGCAGCGCCGATGCTAAACGCCGGATCGCTTCGTCGCCCTTGATGTGACCGAATTCGTCGTTGACTCTTTTGAAATTATCAATGTCAATTAGCAACAAGCAGAACGGATGATCGTGGCGCGTGGCGCGCGCCACCTCGCGCTCCAGTTGCCGCTCGAAGCGGCGACGGTTGGCGAGTCCGGTCAAGTGATCGGTGAAGGCGGCTTCTTCCAACGTGTCGAGGTAGTTTTTGAAATCGAGCAGAGTGCGGGCGCGGGCAAGCAAGAGATCAAGATCGGTCGGGTCGGTAAGGTAGCCGAGCGCGCCCGCTTCGGCTCCAAGTAAGTGGTCTTGCGCGGCGTTGCGCGCGGCCGTTTGGATGATAATGGGGATAAAGCGCGTGCGTGGATTTTCGCGCACCTGCCGCGCCATTTCGTAGCCGTCCATGACAGGCATCATCACGTCCGTTACGATCAGATCGGGTTGCTTTTTGGCGAGCACGTCTAAGCCCTCCTGCCCGTTCTGCGCGGTGTAAATCTCGTAGCCTTCCATTTGCAACGCCACCGCGATCAGTTGTCGCTTATCCGGGTCGTCGTCAACTACAAGAACGCTAAATTTGCCAACCATTTTTAAATTACTCTGCTCGTTTAAATTCTTGCGCCGACGCCTCTGGTCATGTTAGAGTGCGCTTCCGACAAGGTAGTTGTCCTCTGAGAGTTCGCCGACAAAAT